>CAXNNO010000088.1:0-7911 GCA_964203555.1 Bacteriovoracales bacterium | reverse complement strand
GAACTCTTGAGAAGAACCCATATCTCTGAACTGAATATTTTCACGATTGTCGATAAAAAGATTTCCTCTCACAACAGAGTGGTTGGAGCTTGAAAGTGAAATCCCTCCATCTATGCCCCACGATCCACGGGAAGGTTTGGTACCGTTTCGGACAATGAGGTTGTCAGTAATATTGGCCCTGGTAGAGATTTCATAGTGGATGCCAACTTCTTCATTTTCATTGAAAACGTTTTGAGAAATTTTCACGTTATCGACACTTATGTCCAGCCAAAGCCCAGGACCTGCGATGTTTTTCTCAAAGAGATTTTCAGTAAACTCCAAATTCTTTGACCAACAAATTTTAACTCCTCCTGCTTGCCATCCGGAGTGATATTTATGAGTGTTGTTTCCAATCACCTTATTGCGCGTAAAGAGCGAATCGCTGAGCCCACCTCCGGAAATTCCAACGCTTTCATTATCTACAAATATCGAGTCTCGCACAACGACTCGTCTGCCGGAAAATGAGGCACCGTCACCACTTGTTTTTTCGATCTTCGCATTGGAGACCACATTGCCCTCATAAAAAGTGACTATTCCATTTTCACTTTTGTTTTCGAGTGCGAATGCTCCTTTCTGGGCGAGGTTTGCCGCATACTTAATATGAAATCCGTCAAAGTGATTATGACTTGCCATGACTCTAACCACATAGGGTCTGACCGATGCCTGTAATCCTCCGAGCCTGACAAGACTTGGTAAATCTTCTCCCACCCTGGCCCGAAGATAAATCCGCGCCTTATGATGTACAATTTTGCCCGCACTCATGGTCTGAGCGACATAGAATTTTCCTGGACTCAAATCACTCAGTGAAAGAACCTGTTCCAGGCGCTGATCATTAATGATGACCTGTTCGGCACGACCGCTGACTTCGTACAAAATAGAACAGGGGTGAGCGAGTAGTGGTTCCCTACGAGAATTTTCCTCCACACAGGAACCTCCAAAAGTATGGGGATAATCAAATGAATAATTCCCACCTCCCTCGTCTCTAATTTCCTTGATGATGTCCGCACCAGTAAAATAAGTTCTACTCTTATTCTCCACAACCCAGGAGATCGGTTCAGAAAGAGTTCCATCAGTGGTGACAAAAAGAGTTTCTCGATAAACTCCCTCGAGGATTCGAACCTCAACCCCCGGACCTACCCGGGAATGGGCCGCCATCAGAGTTTTCAATGGTTCACTTCTCGATCCCAAGTTGCTGTCATTGCCTTTTAAATCCGAAACAAAAAGAGGCCCTTTCAATAACCTAAGCGCTTGGGCCGCTACAGAGTTACCAGCAGCATCAGTGGTAGCGGCCTTAAAAGTGAGAGGTCCATCAGGTACAGTGGTCAAATTCATAGTAACCGTCCAGCGGCCTGACTTGCAAATGGGAGTCGCCATCAACTCATTACTCATACCTGTTCCGACGACTCTCACCATCACGACCCGACCTTCGGCCTCACCGCAAATTCCATTCACAGAATAGGCCGCCTGGTTAAACCTCGTCAGACGCTTTAGAAGCCTGCTGACGCGAAGAACAGGAGGAGTTGTATCTTTATTAAAAACTCCTGGTGCTGTGTTCACTGGTTTTTGAGTAGTGTGTGGCAAATAGGCATTGAGGGTCAGGTTCCCATCTGGAAATGCAGTGAAGTTGTACAATACAGACCACGCACCAGACGAACAAGTGATCGGATAAGATGTCATGAGTGGAGCGGCCCCGCTTCTCAGGATTATCGGCATTCCACTTTGAATCCCAACGCAAGTACCGGAGATTCGATAGGCGGCTTTGTTGAGATTATTAATTGAGATAGGGTTGGCATTGAACACCACGGATTGTGCCTTCAAGACCCCTGAAATGAGTAGCAAAGGAAGTATTAAAAGTCTTTGAACCACATTCATTTATAACTCCAATGTTTTGTGAACAGGAGAAAGCTTAAAAGACATTTTAATGGAGTTAGGGAAAAGTAAGATTGGGAAAAACGAGAAAATATCTAAATTTCAATAATTAGATTGATAATCGTAATAATACTTAAGAAAAGAAGTGCCACGATTATGAGGTGAATTCAACAAATGAAGATGAGCTTTCAATCGAAAAAGGGACAGAACGAGATGTAAGTCTCTCGTTCTCATTTAAAAACTAGATGGCACTCCAAAGTAAGAAGCAACTCATCAAGAACAATGTGGTTGATGGCAACATCTTGATGATCGGGTTCTTAAAAACCACGTGAGTCGTCATCGCCGCAAACATCAAGACACCAATGACAGATGCGCCAATCTGAATGGCAATGGTATCTGATTGAAGGACAAGCACCACTGCTGAAAGTTTTGCAATACCTACGATATCACGAAGCCAATAGGGATAATCGTAATCTTTAAATTCTTGAACGATGTTACTGTATCGAATCGCCCACACGTAGACGACAGAACTAAACATAATAACCTTCACGATCGTAATTGCTAATAGCATCTTAGCTCCCAGAGAAAAAATTAAGTATAGTAAATGCTAATCTTAGTTCCGAAACAAAACAATACTAAATGCTGAAAAAACATTTCAATGTCTGGTTGTGTTCATTCCGTTTTAATTGATAATGAACTTTGATTTCGCGTAACGAATAAGAAGCGCATGTGGTAACGCTAAAGACGATAAGATGATGAAGATGTACTGGAAGATTCTCTGACCAAGAAGCTCCACATTGTTTGAGTAAATGAAAAATAAAATCGGTAACCCTGCCAGAGGAACAAGCCAATAAGGCAAAATTTTCAAAGGAAATTGAACCTTCACTTTATACAGAACATTCACAACATGCTTGATTGAATGAATAAAACAAAAATAAATTCCTAATGCATACAGAGGATTGATAAAGATAAAAAGAGCACAGATCACCACCGGCTCGAAGAAAGCAACATCAGCGTCTTTAAAGTTTCTCACGAGTCTCAAGACACCCAAACAAGTATGAAGGGCCACAAAAGATAAAGAAAAGTAACCCAGAATTAAAAAAACATTTTTAGCTGCCAGGAGATCAACATTTGGATGAATCCACTTAACAAGCTCCAAGGTTTCATTTTGGTGAAAGATAAATGGTAAACAGAAGGGCAAATTAACTCTTGCCAGGAACTCAATAATCCTGAGTTTTTTAGATGAAATCCGGTCTTGCATGTCACTATCGGCAAAGTGAACCAAGGAGTAGCTCAAAAAAAAAAGAAAACAGGCCGACGGGTAAAGAGGCCATAGAATAAGGATCGGCAAAGTCGTACTGATGTAAACGGCCAGTGCTAGTAACATCTGTTTTTTCGATTTCAGTTGTTGAGAGAGTATATACACATCCATGGCACCGTGGGGCATTCCAAGGAAAATCAAACCAGTGATAAGAAGGGAAAGTCTAAAATCAAGTTGGGGAAAAAAATAACTGAAACTGAGTGTAGAAACAAAAACCAAGACCGCAACCGAAGTTGCGATCTTGGTCAAAGTAGCAATTTTAAAACCAGTTACGAGTGGTTTATCGAGCAAGTTGCTTTTCTTCAATCTGAGATGGAAGTGATCCGTCTTCTTTAGATTTCTGATAAGCAATTGCAAAAATCATCACGCCATAAAGACATTTTGCAGTGATGTCCGCGATTGTGTATCCAACTTGGACAGCAACAATTGACCCTGGAGTCTGAAGACCACCCCAAGTTCCTAGAGCGTAAGCGATTGGATAGAAACCCCAAGTCGCGATAAGAAGGTAGCGAGTGTTCGTGAAAAGAACCTTGATGCTTTCGCTTGCATTAGTAAGCTGAGCGCCCAACTGACCCCAAAGTACAACGAGAATGTAAATGAAAGGAATCGTAGAAAGAACTCCCCAAATGTTTCTTGTCGCAAGGTCAGTAGAAATTTCACCTGGGTAACCCAAACCAATCATAAGAATGGCAGCGATAACCAAGTTTCTCAACATTGGTCCAGTTGAACCTTTGCTAAGATTGAGAACTAGAACCAACTCAACAAGTAGAAGTGGAACAGTTAGTAACCAATCAACGTAGCGATAAGCATCGTTAAATGGCTTGCCACTTGATTCATAGGCACCATTAACTAGAGTGAATGCATTTTCCCAGCTACCCATGATTCTGTAGTAGTGGTAACCAGCAATAAGAACAACCAGTGATGAAACCATCATTGAGATTCTGTACTTAGCACCGATGATTTTCTGAGACATTACAAAAAAAGCAAAAGACCCGACCATGGCAGCAACAGCTAGTGAAAGCATGTTGAAAACCAGGGAGTACTGACCGACCGAAAGAATTGGCATGATAACTCCGTTGTTTAGTATAGTAATAATTATTAACTACTTTACTAAAGTTCACAAATATTTTTTTTGGTAAAAAAAAAATGTCTAATACCTTTTATTCCAGGCATTTTTTAAATAACTCCAGGACACAAAGAGCATACCCAGATTGCTTGAATTTTTTTTCCCCTGAATGGAGTGATGAACCTTGTGGGCCGAGTTGATTGCCTGAATGTACCAATGATTGATTCGACCAAAGAGGACCAAACGTCTGTGTATGATGACTTCATGAACCAAAAAATACACAAATCCGTAACCCATGATACCGAAGCCGATTGCGCCCAATAGAGGAATACCCCTGAAGCTATCAATTAGAATCAATAAGAAACTAGGAACAGCGAAAAAAAAAGCAAAACAGTCGTTTTTCTCCCAGACTTGATCCTTGTTATAAATATGGTGATCTTCATGAAGAGACCAAAGAAATCCGTGCATCACGTATTTATGAAGAAGCCAGGCCGCAAGCTCCATAAAACAAAATGTCAAAATGAAGACTCCTAACCAGACCAACCAACCCATTTCAGTATCCTCTTCTTAAAATTTATGAGTTTAGAGATTTCTTCCTCCATCACGACAAAAAGAATCACACCCTGAGAGACCATCAGGTTTGTTACGAGAAAAAAAACAGCTTCCTCGAAAGGAAGACTCCTGACCTTAAGTCCAATTGTGTATGTTTCAGAGATGCTCCAAATTCCCCAGGAGATGGCCAAGCCGTCTGCAATCCAAAGATAAATAGACGGGAGGAATGTGGAGAGTAGAAAAATTTTTCGGTTAGATAACAGGTATCTCCCGCCAGCGAGCCACTGAAGAATGAGAACAGGCATGGCCCAGGCCAAGATGAGGCCTAAATACCTCGTCTTCTCTATATAAAGGCAGGAAAAACCGAGCATAAACAAGGCGACGTAACAAATTAAAACAATATATCCAATGACTGATTCGGAAGTTTCTTTTTTAAGCGGAAAACTTTTTTGAAGAAGAAAGCAGACGAGCCCGGAAAAAATAGTTTGCAACACAAAAAAAAGGTACTCTTCAATGGGTACATGGCCAATGGTGCCCAAAATCCTATCACTGCCATAAATCCACACACCGGTTTTCACCAGATAATTGTCCCATGGAGTCGTATAAGAAACGGCCAGAAAAATGAGAAGACCAATACCAAAGCGAAACGCTTCCTTATTAGGCAGATCACTTTTTCGATACAAGGAGCAAACGACGAGGAGTGGGATTCCCAAAAAGATCAGAAGAAACTGCAGGTAGGTCATCTATCACCTCCAGGGTGAAGTTGAATCAATAAATGTAAATGTGAATCATGCTTTTTTGATGTCCAAAAAAAGCTCCTTCCCAATTTTAAAATGCTCTTCAAGGTCACCAGTATTTTTTCACCAAGATTTAAGTAGGTTCTCTTTCCAAAGACATCGTAATTATTTCTTCGTATTTTTAATCCAATGTGACGATAAAGCTCACCTGCCAAGAGAATCACAAATCGAGCTCTTATCGGAATGTAAGACAGGCCATTGTAGCCACTGGCATAGTAGAGGTCGGCCTTATCCAAAGTCTTTTTTACAAGGGCCTTTAATTCATTGGAATCCAGGTCACCTCTTTCAGGTAAGTAGCATCGTCCCCTATCAGCATCCTCTGAGATGTCACGGCAGATGTTTGTTAACTGCATACCAATTCCAAGGTCGACAGCATGGGTATACGCCTCCCGGGAGGTAACACCAATTAAAGGACACATCATGAGCCCCACGATTCCGGCCACTCTGTAGCAGTAGAGCATCAGATCTTTCTCCGAGCGAATTTCACCTCCGGAAACATCAAACTGAGCACCATGCAGAAGTTCTCTGATCTGCGCCCTCGTAATGCCCCAACTCTCAACTTCACTCATCAGGAGGTTAAATGAAGTCTCGTTCTGAGGATTATTTAAGTCATTCAAGATAGATGCTATAGCGTGTGCTGACTCGGCCTCTGGTAATTCATCCGCACAGTCGTCAATAAAGCGGCAGAGTCTGTAGAGAGTGGCAATCCTCGTTAAATCATTTTGAGAAAAAATAAGACTTGCAAAATAAAAAGACTTACCGTGCCTCGCCATCAGCTCTTTGGCATCTGTCTCGTGGTAGTCGCGAGTTAGTTGGTCGTAGGTTAGGTTATTCAATCGAAGTCCCCAAGGGTGAAGTCGAAGTATCCCGAGGAAAAGTCATACCACTCGGTGTGAACTTATTGATTAATTGAGGAACCATTTTTTCCAGAACTTTTGCAGAATTTAAGACACCAGGCACACCCGCCCCAGGGTGAGTGTTGGCACCTACAAAATAGAGGCCTTTAATATCTTCTGATTTATTATGAAACCTAAAGTAAGCCGATTGGCTAAATGATGGCTCAATCCCAAAGGCCGCCCCTTTTTCACTTTGCAGGTTATGTTCAAAGTAGTCGGGTGTGATAGAAAAATCGACGGTCATATTTTCTCTAAGTCCCGGGAGCTGGTTTTTATCAAGCCATCTGTAGATTTTATCTTTGTATTTTTTCTCTTCTTCTTTCCAATTTATTTTCCCATCTTTATTAGGCACGGGAGACAGAACATAGAAACACTCATGACCAGGAGGGGCAAGAGAGGAATCGGTACGGGTAGGAGCGTGAAGATAGAGGCTGAAGTCATCGGCGAGAATTTTTTTAGAAAAGATGTCGTTTAATAGTCCCTTATAACGAGGGCCCATTAAAATGGTATGATGAGCAAGGTGTGGATAAAGCTTCTTCGTTCCAAAGTAGGCCACAAAGAGACTCATCGAATGCTGTTTAAGACCGAGGCGAAAGTCACTATGTTTTGAACGATGTTTAGAATCGATCATATCCCTGTAAACACGAACCGGATCGGCGTTACTTACCACAATGTCACACGGAAAGATTCTCTCATCAGTTGTAATGACTCTCTTAACCTCCCCTCTTTCTATCTCAATTTTTTTGACCGAAGCATTTGTATAAATCTTGGCACCCTTCATAATTAAGAGTTTTCTGAAGGCCTCAACCAAGGCACCAGTTCCGCCTTTGACAAAATAGACACCCCATTTTCTCTCAAGCCAGTGGATGAGAAGATAAATGGAAGTGATTGTTGTGGGATTTCCTCCCACCAGGAGAGGCTCAAAACTGAAGGCGGTTCTCAGTCGCTCGTCTTTAATGTATTTGGAAACAAGACCATAAACAGATCGATAGTTCTGGAGTCGAACCATATCCGGCACAGCTCTGAGCATGGAAGAAACCGTATCAAATGGTTCGTCGGCCAGCTGGGTGTAACCGACATCGAAAATGTCCTGGGCATGCTTAGCTAAACGCCTGTAGCCATCCACATCAGAGGGAGAGAGCGATCTGACGTTTTCTAAAATGCGCTCTTCATCTCCAACATAGTCAAATTGGGAACCGTCGTTAAAAATAATTCTATAGAAGGGATCAATCGGAATTAATTCATAAAAATTTTTCGAATCTTCACCAAGAAGCTCAAAGAGTTCACTCAAAAGGTACGGTGCTGTGATAACAGTTGGCCCGGCATCAAAGATAAAGCCACCTTCTTTGAAGACGGTGGCCCTGCCGCCAA
>CAXNNO010000087.1:0-7953 GCA_964203555.1 Bacteriovoracales bacterium | reverse complement strand
GTACTGCCACAGCCAGAATCCAGCAATGCCTCTCCCTACTGCTACGGGAGGCAATCCGGAGCATCTATTGCTGGATATACCAAACTCCAATTTAATGTCGAACTTTTCGGCACTAAGGCCAATGGAGCAGTCGAAAGAGAACCTATTGGAACTTACACTGTTGGTGTCAATGCATGCACAACCGGAATTGATCTGTCGTCTTATGCCTCGACCTATCCGGGAGGAATTTATGTAGTCGTTCAGTCAGTGAAGGGTAACCAGGGATATTTTCCACCTAATTATGATTTTTATGGATTTAGAGATGTCGATTCATTTGTAGATATCAGAACTCAAGACTGCTGGTCGTTAGATATAGAAGTCGCGGCCGATGGAACAAAAACATTTGACTAGATCATCAGATCAATCACGACGTCCGCAAGATTCTTCTTATGAGCGAAACTGACTTCAGCTAAAAGTCCGGGACACGTAATATTCACTTCCTGGACAGCATCTCCCAAAATATCAAAGGCGACCCAATCAACTCCAAATGTTGAGAGTTCATCCACAATCAACTGGCACTGCTTTCGGATTTTATCCGTCAGGGGCTCAGCATGAAAGGTGGCACCTTGTGCGATATTGGAAAGGAATTCTCCATCCTTGGGAGTTTTAAGAATCGTCCCCAGCTCCTTACCTTTAAAGTACAGGGAACGGATTTCTCCGCTCAAGACGGCCTCTATAAATGGCTGAACAATCACTGGCCCCTGAAGCTCAATAATTTTTTCCTCAAAGCGTTTTTCCCAGTGGTTTAAGCCCAGCTTTTCAACACCCAGTCCACTATAGAGATCCATCGGTTTGAGAATCAAAGCTGATGGTTTTGGATCAAGCTTATGAACAAACTGCTGGGCAAGTTTGAGATTTTGTCCTACGTAACTTGGTGTCGATCCTTGAGTTCTATAGGCATAGAGCTTTTCATTAAAAATCATGATTCCACGAGGATCGTTTATAACTTTAATTCCCATCGACACGAGATGATCCAGCATCCAGAGGATTCTCAAATATCTGCTATCAAAGGGCGGATCAAGCCGCATGTGAATCACATCAGAGGTTGTGAGTTCAATCACTTTTTCATCAATCGTATCAAAACGTTCAATGTAAATCTGATCATCTTTCAAGGAGCCCTTAAAAGAATGGACTCTGAGTTTTTGAACACCCTGGTTATGCACAGCAAAGTCGTGTTCAAAAAAGACGTAGGTCTCTATGCCTCGTTTTTGCATAGCAAGTGCCAACATGAGTGATGAGTCTTTTTTGATGATTAATTTTTCAAGAGAATCAATCAGCAGCAATTGGCGCATGAGGAACCTTCAGTTTAAGTTTCAGATGATCAGTAAAGTTTTCAGTCCTGGCGTGATCTTCGAAAGACTCGTACTCCATTGTAAGCCAATTCAGGTATTGTTTTAAGTCAAAATTGTTTTCGATCTGTAATTTTTGTAGAAAATCCTGTTCTTCCTCATAAGTAAGAAATGCTGCAAAAGAGGCCTGGTTCCAATCCTCTTTAATATCACATTCAGACTCCGGCAATTCAAGTTTACTGCAAAATTGGTTCAGGTCAGGGAGAAAGACTTCTGAGACAAAACGCGTGGTAAGAACATCGGCTTTTTGATTGGTAATAAAACCACCAAGTTTTCCAAATTCACTCTGAAGTATTCCAATTAACTCCACCACTCTCGAGGCAAGACTATTTTTTTTCTTCTGAATTTGAAGATACTCCTGTAGCTCAGGTCTTCCTTTGAAATATTCCTGAACTAATGCCTTGCCGTAGAGATTTGCCATGTTTTCATTCAGATCAACTTCATTCTTGATGAAAAAAACAGTGTGAAATAGTTCGTGAAAGACGAGTTCTGCCAGCTCAATATCATCGTAGTGAAAAAATGAGGAGAGGATGCGATCTTCCAGATACCCAAGAGAAGAATAGGCATAAACGGGACGAACGTAGGTCACTAAATTTTCATTCAGTCGTAGTTGTTCGGAAAACTCCAACGCTGAATCTTTTTTAAAAAATCCTATATATGGAAAGCTTCCCATGAAGGGAAATTCAAATTCATGTGCCTTAATCTTGGTGTGAGAACTTGCGATCACGAGATAAGTCACGGCCTTGTTGTCCAGTAAAGTTGTCTTTGAGTAAATATCGGTCGAATTTCTGCCAAAATAGTAATAGAAAAACTTTTTATATTCCCCAATTAATAAAACTTTGCGCTTCATCTCTTCCGAGATTTTGGGATCATCAAGAAATTCCTCGTTTTTGCGGCCATTCCACTGGAGTTTCGCCTGCTCAAGGCCCTGCTCGGATAGATACCCTACCATGGTGCAGCTGCTACAAAAAATCAGAACTAATAAGATACGTAAATTCATGTGTATTTATTCTAGCTTAAACTTGGAAAAAATACATGTATCGGAGAACTTTTTTTCTATCTCATCCTTGTATAATTGCCTGAAATTGAACGGTCGATAAAAAACTAACCTATTCTTAATAAATTTTTAAATTTTGTATGGTACCAGAAGCACCATGAACATTAACAAAAGGTTTTTTATGAAAATGCTTTCATTGATCCTAGTCTTAACTTTTTCAGCCTCTTTATTGGCGGAAACGTGTTTCATCGCCTCCGAAGAGCTTCCGATTGAATCCAAAATTCCCCAAATCGTCTGTGTCAACTCCTACTCCTTGGAGCTTATCACACCAGAATTTCCTAAGGTGCCTCATTATTTAGCGACGGTTGATACCACTTTGGGAACCATTGCAATGACTCCAAAGTTTCACAGGGATTCAAACTTTGTTTACGAGGTGAAAGTATCAAAATTAGTTGCAGAAAATTATAACGGAAGCTGTGAAGCCTCTCTTGTTTCTTCGATAGAAGTCGGATTTAAAGTCGATGAGAAAGGAAATAAACTTGATGTGGCACCCACTGTTTCAGCACGAATCGAAACAAATACTGATACTTGTCACTCTGCACCTGAGGCTCAAGAGATTATTTTCAACAGGATCTAGTGTGATTTTCGAGAAATCACGAACGTCCAGACCGAAACAAGCATCGCTGGGACCATCACTTTCAGTACAACGGGGATGCGGGGATTTGAGAGAATCAAAATAAGAGAAACCGCAATCATGAAACTACAGAGGAGTTTGGCCTTCGGTCGAATAACTCTGTTTTTCTGCCAATCTCTTATCCCATCCCCAGCGATGGGTAAGTTTAAGATCCACGTATGAAATTTTGGTGATGATTTGGAAAACAAGAATGCTGATAAAATAAGAAAGGGTGTCGTTGGGATTATTGGTAGGAATGCACCAATAATCCCGAATATAAAACTAATCCACGCCAGAAGAAACCAAATCAATTTCACAAATTCTTCCCGTGATCCTTAATAATGCGGCCCTGAGTTGAAAGTGCAGTGGCGGAAGTGATCTCAACGTCCACCCAGTGCCATTGATAATCTTTTTCCAGAACTTCAGGTTCAAAATGCACAATGCGATAACAAGAAGTTCTTCCCGTCCATTTTGTGATCCCTTTGGACAGACCTTTATCTTCAACCAGAACGCGATAGGTTTTACCAATCATTCCCTGACGGATATTGGCCTGAATCTTCATCTGCTTGTCCTGAATTTCACGAAGACGGCGTCCCCGAATATCATCTGTCAGGACGTCGCTCATTCGAGAGGCCTTGGTTCCTTTTCGAGCAGAAAAGGAATAGGAGTATATGAAGTCAAATTGCGCATCATCCAGAAGTTTTAAAGTTGCCGCATGCTCTTCTTCCGTTTCATTGGGGAAGCCCGCGATGATATCAGTTGAAATCATCATTTCAGGATTGGCCTGTCGCATTTTAGCTATCAGGCCAAGATAGTGCTCAACGGTGTATTCACGGAGCATTCGTTGTAAAACTGAGTTTGAACCAGACTGAACCGGGAGATGAAGATGATTAGCAAGTTTTTTGGCATTCCGATGGGCATGGACTAGTTCATCCGTCACATCATAAGGGTGTGAAGTGGTGTAACGGAGTCTTTGAAGTCCTTCAATTTTATCCAGCTCAAGAATCAGTTGTCCGAGAGATTCACCATTGTCTTTTCCAAAAGAATTTACATTTTGTCCCAGTAGCATCACTTCCTGAACGCCTGAGTGCTCCACCAATCTCTCAACATCCTTAACGACCTCATCCAGACGACGGCTCTTCTCCCTTCCTCGGGTAAAAGGAACGATACAGTAAGAACAAAATTTGTCACACCCCTTGATGATGTTAACAAATGCCATCGGAGATCCGTGGGTAATTTTTGTTTCTATTGAGTAGTTATCTGATTTATCCCAGCTTGTGACGGAGAATTTTTTTTCACCAGCATAGGCGCGGTAAACCATTTCACCGATGTTATCAACGACATCAGTTCCGAAGGCGAAATCTAATTGGCCGTATTTTGAAATAAGATCCTTCCCCTCAGTCTGGGCAATGCATCCGCCGGCAGCAACAATCACATTTTTCTTAAGTCCGGTTTCTGGATCAAGTTCTGGATGGGTTTTGAGCTTTTTTGTTTCGCCTAAGTGAGAGTAAAATTTCTGATTGGCCAGATCTCTCACGGCACAGGTGTTGAAAATAACTAAATCTGCGTCAGACTGCTCATCAGTCTTAGTGAAGTTTAGTCCTGAAAGATGAGACATGATTCGTTCACTGTCGTGATAGTTCATCTGACAGCCGTAAGTTTTCATCCAAACTTTACGCGGGGGAAATTCGAGTTCTCCGACTTTCACTGAATTCGTGTTGGTGTTTTCCATGGGGGCCCTCAAAACATTAGTTATTAAGTCTAAGACTGAGTGGTCAGTAAATTTATGGCGCAATATAGCAATCAGGGGTGATGAAGTAAAGCTAGACTTAGATAAAATCCAGCTGCAAAGCAATATAGAAGGTTAAATTAAAGAGAAAATGAAGAACGATGGGAGCAAAAACTGAGTGAAATCTCAACATCGCCTGCCCACAAATCAATCCTAAAGCAAAAGTGTAGAATACTTGAAAACCGATAAAAGGCACATAATCCACCGGCAGAACCTGGAGGCCCGCGAGGTGGGAGAATGCAAACAATGAAGCAACCAACATGCTGGTGATATATTTTCCACCAACCTGGTTGATCAAAAATCTTTGAAATGTTTGACGAAAAACAAGTTCTTCAAGAACCGGTGCGAATAAAAGTAAGTGCCACTCAAGCCCATTCAGGAGACGAAACGGTGTTTCGATCTCCATGTACGAGATAGCAGCAATCGAGCATATTGCCAGTAAAATGACTTCTGCAATTGCTTTATAGGTTTGCTTGGTTATGTTCCACTTGAATTTCCAGGGGAGCCTGAAGAAAAAGGAAACACCCAGAGCAAACAGAAGATCAAAAAAATAAGAGAAGGAAATGGATGAAGGGATTTTTTGCCAGGGTAAACCCCAGGAAAAAGCGAAGTAAATAATCACCAACAAAAAAAATCCGATCAATTGATCTCTCCAACCTGTGCAAAACAATGCAGTAATTTTATTATTTCATCATAAAATTGAGGTTTTGTAACTTTGATTATTTGCTGAAATGACGGTGTTTTACTCATGCCATGTCCTAAATTTTTATCATCGAAGACCACGATCTGAACAGATGAGTCGGGCCTTAAGTAATAAAAGATATCAAGATTAAATGCCATAAACCTCAGGACCTCCTCCTTCGTTTCTGGAATAGTCCCTGAAAAGAACGCACCGGTAAGAATAAGGTCAGGGCTTGATTTCACTTTATCAAGCGCCCTGACAAGTGTTCCAAAACTCGCCTGGATCCACTGCAATGCTCTGGTTTCGTTTTGTAGGTCCATTACAGTCACTCCAGAAACTGGAGTCCGCATAAAATCATGATTTTTTTCTATTCCATATTTTAAGGTTGAATGAATTGCTAAATTCATGAGCGAGGCAAGCTCATCTCGGGGTTTAGTGATTTTTTTATGACTGATCAATTTGTTATTTTTATAAAACCTAAACTCGCTCCCCTTTTGTCTGGTCCAATGAATCACCTGCAAGTTCTTACCATGGACTTCAACCGTCCACTGTCTTTGCAATGAAGAACTGAGATCCAGATTCCATGTCACGACTCTCCAATCGCCTTCTGCTGGTTTCATTTCAAGAAATATCTTTCTGGGGTCATTCCCGAAAATGCCGAATAGACTCATATAAATATTTCCCCAAGGCAATATCCAGAATAGAACTTGACCCAAAAGACTTGCATGATTTTTTGGACGTAGGGAAGGATAAGTAATTTTCTATCATCATGCCAAATCTTCATTTTACCTCTTTCAAAAAGTATTCCCAAATATCGCTCCACTGAGTTGAATCAAAAAGCAAAGTCCGATCCCTGGCATTGACGAGTCCCTTTTCAACGGCATTGTTCAGAAAAGAAAGAAGATGATCGTAGTAATTATTTATATTAAAAATAGCAATCGGACGAGCATGAAGCCCGAGCTGCTTCCATGTGAGAATTTCAAAAAGTTCATCCAGGGTCCCCATTCCTCCGGGAAAAATCAGGAAAGCATCCGAGAGGTCATACATCATTTTCTTCCTGTCATGCATATCTTTAACGACATGAAGCTTAGTCAGGCCGGCGTGGGCAATTTCTTTTTTCATGAGTTGCTGGGGTATGACTCCCGTTACTGTTCCGCCCTTAACCATGAGTTCTGTGGCCAAAGACCCCATGATGCCGATACCTGCCCCTCCGTAGACGAGTTCCACCTGATTGAGTGCAAAATGATCCATAAGTAATTTGACCTGTAGGTCCACTTCAGGGTCAAGACTTCCATTGGCACCACAAAAAATGCAAATTTTCATTGTCTTTGTCTTCTCGCAATCCAACGGATGTATGTCATCTCAATGATCATGAACCCGCCAAATGCAAAATAAAAGCCACCTGTTTTCCAAAAAAGCCAACTCGCAGTACTCTCTTTCAGAGCGACCCACGCCATAAACATCGCAAAACTGATCAGGAATAAGCACATGTGCCATTCAATAATTTTATATAATTCTTCAGGCAGAGGTGGTTTTTGCTTCATATCCCGAAGCATTTCCAACATTAAGGACTGACTCTTTAATTTTTTAAAAATAAGAAATCCCGCAAGTGAAAGCCCGGTTAGAGTCGGTTGAAGTTTAAAGAAAATTCCCTCTTGGGCCACGAGAGAAATCCCTCCTAAAACGAAGATTAAAGCAACATTAAGTTTAGATAAAGTATGCACCCGGCCTGAAAATTTCTTTTCGAGAATCATCTCGAGAAGACCCAGGATTATACCTCCAAAAAGTGCAGCTTCGAGGTTGTAGTAGGTCTCAAGATACCAGTAGGCCAGGGCGGGCAAGAAAGAAAGGAGGAAGTATGGTTTTTGATCTTTATTCATTCCAAAAAGTTTAAGCTACTTTTCGCATTTTTTCTTCACAATAGAACAGATATTCCTCTTTAAATTTAACCGGATCAAGTATTTCAACATTTTTACCCAACGACATAATCCATTCGTAAAGAGAGTCACAGGGCTCCACATAGGCCGCCCAAATGAGGTCACCATAGGGATTAGTTACCATGCAAGGTTTTCCAAGAAATTGATGATCCGGAAAGAGATTTATGGACTGGTGATCATAAATTTTTAAAATAAGCCTAGTCTCTTTTTCACTCATCGAACGTATGGCGGTGATAAATTCATCGATCTCAAATTCACTGACCCTGCTTCTCACATTTATCTGTAGGGTTTCGATGCATTTGATGTCCTTCAAGGGAACAACGATCAGGCAATTATCTTCGGAGTCTTCGGCAATCAAAGAAAGTAGTCCCTCAAGATGAACCACCTTTGAAGGCCTCAGTGAGTAAGTCCTCTCTTCATGAGTCATGAGATTGATTAAGTGTTTTTCAAAAATACCTTTCTCAAGTCCATTAAGGATGATCTGTTG
>CAXNNO010000086.1:0-7983 GCA_964203555.1 Bacteriovoracales bacterium | reverse complement strand
AACGAGCAACTGATTAAGAGTTTGCTCCCGCTCGTCGTGTCCCCCGCCCATTCCAGCGCCACGATGGCGTCCGACGGCATCTATTTCATCAATAAAAATGATACATGGGGCGTGTTTCTTACCCTGTTCAAAAAGATCACGGACTCTTGAAGCACCAACACCCACAAACATTTCGACAAAGTCAGAACCTGAAATGGAGAAGAAAGGCACTCCTGCTTCCCCGGCAACGGCACGAGCGAGGAGAGTTTTACCAGTACCCGGAGGTCCGACGAGTAAGCAGCCTTTGGGAATTTTTCCGCCAAGGGTTGTGTATTTTTTTGGATCTTTAAGGAAGTCTACGATTTCGACAAGTTCCTCTTTAGCTTCTTCTACTCCCGCAACATCAACAAAAGTCATTCTCTTATCATTTTCAGTCAGCATTTTTGCTCGTGCTTTACCAAAGCTCATCGCCTTGCCTCCACCCGACTGAAGTTGCCTAAGGAAAAAGAAGAAAAATAAAAATAACAAAATCATCGGCAGCCAATTAATTAAAAGAGTCGCCAGGAAGCCTTGTTTTTCTTCTCGTTTGTAGTTGGGAATAATGCCGGCGCTTTTTAAAATGCGGAAAGTCTCATCCCCTGTGTTACCGGTTAATTCAAAATGCGATGCATTCTTATAGCCTTCTTTGAATTTCCCCTGAATGGTATTGTCACCTTGAAAAGTAACTTCTTCGATGTTTCCATTTTCTACGTCGGTGATGAAATTACTGAAATTGATATCTTGTGCACTGACCTTTTTTTGATCTAGAACTTTCATAACAAGGGCCATGATTAAAATAACCACGATCCAAAGCAATAAGGTTTTTTGTTGTTTTTTCATGATGGAGGACCTTCTTTAATTCTTAAGGAAAGCCGACTGAAGACCGGCCGATTCTGATTATACAGAAACTCATCTATTCTTGGAAAGTAAAGAGATTAGAAAGGTTGTATAAGGGTATAAGCCTGAGTGTTTCAGGCAACTTTTCTTTTTTTTGCATCCAGACATCCAAACACTTCTGCATCGTCATAAACCTTAGGCCTTTTTCCTTACATACTCGGGAGACATTGGGAAATAGCGGATCAAAAACTGAGGTATTCAAAGTCTTACAAATGGAATCTGACTCAATCACCAGCATTAACCCAGGCATATTCAATAATGCGTCAGAACTTTCCAGTAAATGTTTCCAGGCCTGTTCAAGTTCAGCTTTTTTAAAGGTAGCAATTGAAAGCAGGGTATTTTTAGAAAGTGATTTAAGGACTTCCGCAATCGATTCGTCATAATTTTTTAAACCTTGTCGGTAAATCATCAATAGGCCTGAGGAATAGTAGGCCTCCATTCCACCGCTAAAGTGAAAAGGCCCCTTTTTTCCGTTATCAATAGCCTTCAGCATGCGTTGAATGGGAGTAACAATTTCTCCCCTGTCCGTATTCGAGTAGTTATGAATGAGTTCCTGAATTTGAATCTCTGAAAAATGCCTTCCCAGAAGGATCGCACCCTGTTCAAAAACAAACATCTGGGAAGAGCTCGCCCGATTGAGGACGCTGATTTTAAGCACCATGGCCGAAAAGTTGGCAAAATGTGAGTAAAATTTCAGATATTTCGGGTAACGGGATCTTATTAATGGCACAATTTTGTGCCTGACATAATTGCGATCGAACTTTACGTCGAGATTTGTCGGATCATTCTTATAAGGGATGCCCTCAAATTTTAGTAATCGTCGTATTTGCGCCCTCGTCACAGCGTGAAATGGTCTTATGATGGCCTTATTTCGAACTGGAATACCAATGGTGGATTTTGGATTAGTGGATCTATGTCTTTGCATGAAATTCCATTCAAAAGAATCATCTAAATGATGACCAACCCATAAAAGTTCATTTGGCCTTAATTCCTCAAGGCATAAATTTCGTCTGGCACGCCTTGCCCTAGTTTCAAAATTTCCATGAATCGCCAATAATCCCGTGGCCTTCAATTCAACGAAGGGAATGCCCTCTTGTTTGCAAAAGTTTCGCACGACCTCGGCTTCTCGTTTTTGCCCGTAACGAGTGTTGTGATTGACAAAAAGTGCTCTCACCTTCCCGATTTTACCCTGCTTATGGAGAGTTTGTGCAAACCAGAGTAAAGTCATTGAATCGGGCCCGCCTGAAACGGCCACCGCATGATGACCAGAGAGTTCACCCTTAACGGTAATATTTTGGATAAAACGCCAAACGTGCTTAAAGAAAAGTGCCCTATAGGCCAATGGACTTAATTTTTTCATATGCAAACACTCAATAATATTGACTAACCATGTGGAGAACAATAGTATGACACTACTTTTTTCTTAGGGCAACGTAGCTCAGTTGGTGAGAGCACAGCATTCATAACGCTGGGGTCGGCGGTTCAACTCCGCCCGTTGCTACCATTCCTCAATATCCCCAATTCACCGATCCTTGGCCAATGAAATCGATCTTCGAATACTTTTCACTTTTAACACTGACAGGACCAGATCTTCATCCTAACATTATCTATAAAAATAATTACGGGTGTTTTAAATGACAAATATTTTGGTTGTAGAGGATGAAAGAAAAGTTGCTGCTCTCATCCAGCAAGGATTAGTTGAAGCAAGTTACAATGTAGAAACGGTCGACAGTCCAAGTCGTGCTATCAAAGCGCTCAAAATGAAAAAGTTCGATCTCATGATTTTGGATGTGATGCTTCCAGAAATGAGCGGTTTAGATTTTGCTAGGGAACTACGCTCGAAAGGTCACAAAGACTTTATCCTGATGCTCACTGCCCTCTCTACGACCAAGGATAAAATTTCGGGTCTCGACGCCGGAGCAGATGACTATCTGACAAAACCCTTTGAGCTAGATGAACTTCTTGCAAGAGTCCGGGCATTAATAAGAAGAAAATCTGAAGACAGCTCCCACCTTAAAAATGGCGAATTGGTCATGGATCTCATTTCAAGACAAGTCATTCGAGAGGGAATTAAAATTGACCTTACCACCAAGGAATTTTCTTTGTTGGAATTTTTAATGAGAAATTTAGATAAAGTGCTGGATCGAGATGCTATCGCACGCCAGGTTTGGGGCGCAAACTTTGATCCAGATTCAAATGTCATCGATGTTTACATTAATCATCTGAGAAAGAAGATAGATTCCAATTATCCAACAAAAACTCTCAAAACAGTCGTAGGCCAGGGATATGTCCTCAGTAAGTTGGAATAATCTCCAAAAAGGAATCAGATTCCGTCTTACATTGGTTTACTCCACTTTATTTGGACTGCTTTTAATTATTTTCGCCTACATTATTACTGATCAGTATTTTGAATCAGGCAGGCAGGATTTTGATTCAAACCTGATTAATTACGCTATCGATGTATCAAATTATTTAAAAATAGATGCCTCGGGAGTGGATGTCATTCTAGATGTTCCAGAAAGTGAAATTAATAAGCGCTTCCCCTTTTTAATTGATCAAACTTATTACTCCGTAAGAGATATTAGCGGCAGGATGATGGCCAGGAGCCTCAATAAACAAGTTTTTCCTGATATCCCCTATGACCCGTCTCTTCCACTCAAACAGAATTACACCCATCGTCTTTTAACCATTGAAGGAGAGAAAGATATTTTTCGCGCGGTTAATCTCAAAATAACAAATTCATCCGGCAAGGAAATGATTCTCCAGGTGGCAGCAACCTACAACGCAACTTTAGACCGAGAACATTATCATCTCCTAACCACATTATTGGTGATTCCTTTTCTGGTTTTGGGAACAAGCGTATTTTCATTCATTATTGCAGGGAATGCTATGCAACCCATAAAAATGCTAACTGATACTGCAAATAACATCGCTGCCAAGAATCTCTCGCTTCGAGTTCCAGTGGCCGGAACGGGAGATGAAGTTGAAGATCTGGGAAAAACTCTTAACAGTCTTCTGGAGCGATTAGAAGTATCCTTTAGTGCCCAGGAAAATTTTGTCGCCAATGCAAGTCATCAGCTAAACACCCCGTTGTCGATTATTAAAGGCGAACTCGACGTACTTCAATCAAAAGAAAGAAGCCAGAGTGAGATTTACAAGTTTCATCAAAGTCTTCGGGAAGAATTAGAGCGCCTCATTGAACTTGTCAAAAATATGCTTCTCATCTCAAGAGTCAAATCAGGTTTGGAAAGTTTTATTTTTTCACCCATTCGACTGGATGATCTTCTTCTTTCGACATCCTCTCGGCTGTTAATCAAGGCCAAGGAAAAAAATATCACTGTCAGATACAATATTGATGAAACTCTTTCTTCCTCTGATCTTGAAGTTATGGGGGAAAGGCAACTTCTCGATGCGGTATTTGAAAATATTCTGGATAATGCGATCAAATACTCACCTCAGAAAAGTATCATCCGGCTGGATATAAAAAAGATATCAGAAAAGACGGAAGTCTGGATTCGGGATGAAGGTCCAGGTATGAATGAACAAAATTTCATAGATTGCATCAAAACTCGTTTTAACAGAGGATCTGTTGAGATTCCTGGGACCGGGATTGGTCTGTATATCGCTAACAAAATTGCTATCGCCCATAATGCGGCCATCAATTATCAGAACAATGAACCCAAGGGCGGTTGTTTTAAAATTAAATTTTAGCTAGAGGGTCTTATCTAAACAAAATCTTCAATAATATTGGCCACTTGCTTCTTGTCCCAATTTGCCCAATCTTTAGACAATTGTCCTTTAACAGTTTGTTTCAACTCGTATAAGTATTTAATTTATCTGGTCACTACCTCTGTCACAAAAATTGCATCATAGGCGCAAGGGTTTGGAGTTTCCAAAGACTGGCCATGTAGATTTTACATCCTTGCGGAGTAATTTCTGCTACGCACAGCAGTCTTGGGTACACTTTGCGCAAAAAACTAAAATTCATTGGATCGAAATCTTTTGAGGGGTCGCAAGTGATTAAAGTTAAAAATGATAGTAAGAAGTTTCGGCCTTACAATCCCAATCTGGGATTCATTGGCACTGTGAAAGTTGATGTGGCAAACTACATCTTCTCATCGCGCAGGAAGAGAGCTCCCTACCATCACTCAAAGGCCCTGGTGAAGAGTCTTCTTTCAAGAGAAGTCTCTGAGCATCTCAAAGAATCTCAAAATCTTACAAAATTTATTCGTAAACGAGATCTAACTTTCCAAAAATCTGATGCCAATGGTAATTACAAAATTTTCACCGTTCCATGCACCACGACTATTGTGCCTCTTCAAAAATCTGTCTTTAATACGATTGAGAAAGCGGCCCAATCGCTTATTGTTTCACTCCGTTGTGTTATTCAGGACATCTATGGCTCCAAAGCGATCAAGGATTCACCGTTTGTAAAATCTCTACCGGAAGAAATTCGAAAGATTTTTATTCAAGCAATCATTGAGTCACCCAATTATTTTCCGCAGCTTCATCACCCCAACATGAAAAAATATCCGTTTTTTGACAATGTGGGACTGGATCTGGTTTTAATTGAGGACTATGTCGAGCAGTCAAAGAATTTTGATAAAATTCTCAAAATGAAAAAATTCGACAAGCTCCCAAACCAGTTACCTTTCAAAATACTTGAATTGAATGCAGGTGCACCTTCTGGTGCCTCAAATAATATGAATGTGCTGGAAGGTCACTACGAGCAAAATCCAGAGGTTCTTGAATCAATTGGCAAGATGATACCGAACGATCACTTCAATGTACTCGCTGAGACTTACAAATCTCTTGGAGATGATTGGACTGGAATTAAGGATGGTATTCAGGTCATTCTTCCGCCCGGTGGAATGAATGGTGCTGCTCCTGAAATTCATAATCTTGCAGCTTATTCAGGTCTGGTTTATGCTGACCCGGTCCAGCTCTTTCAGGATGAAAAGGGTTACATCCGTCTTCGCACGATTAATGGTTCAAATCCAATCGTAACGGCAATCTATTCCAGAATAAATGCCGACTCCGCCCTCTTTGATGTCGACAAGGGCATCATCCTCCGAGATCCGGATACAAATGCGCCCATTTATTTGCGTGATTCACTTAAATTGGGTGAAGAAGGCGAGGCCCCTTACGTTCTTGATGTGAATGGAAACCCTATTCCGCTTCAATCTGACTATGCTGTGCCGGGGCTCCTTGATGCTATTTTGAATAAACGCATTTACATGGGTGGTCTTAACAGAATTCTTGATAACAAAATCATTCTTGCCACTCTCACGACCTATGCCCCGAAATTTTTTGCGTCACGCTTAAAGGAACTTGGTCTACCAACAAATGGGCCAAAAATTTCCCCACCTGAAACGCTTCCTCCGAAGAAGGAGTCAGTGAAAATCATCGAAACCCAGATGGATGAATGGGTCATTAAGGCGCCGAATCTGTCGGGTGGCTCAGGCATTTATATTATGAAAACGCTGACTGATGATCAAAAAAAAGATGTCATGGACATGATCAGAAATAATCCCTCTCACTACGCTTATCAGAAACTGGTTAATATTGCCCGCATACCCGTCGCTATGAAAGATAAAGAAGGTACCCGTTTTGCCAATCTCGCCGCTGATATTCGTCTCTGGGTATTCTATGGTGGAGGAGCAAAAGCTCTTCCAAAAATGACCCACAATGCTTTAGTTAGATACGCCCCTGAGGAAAAAGGGCCAATGAGTTCGATAGTGAATACCTCTAAGGGCGGAGGTTATGCGCCTTTTGTTGTGGTTGACGATGTTGGAACCCCTGAAGCCGTTTGTGCATCTGAATTTATAAAGCAAAAAAATCCAGTTCCCTTACAAACTCATCTGCCGATGTTTGTTGCTGCTCAATTGATTCAGGTTTCTCGCCTGGCGACAGAAATCTACAACCATCTTAAAAACGACACCGCCGACAGCTATACGATGCTGGGGCTTGCTCTTTCGCTCAAAACGCAAAGCCGGGAAGTCCTGTCCTTTATGAATCCCCGCGCTATAGAGCCCATCTATAAAATCATAGACCTGATTGAAAGCAAACAGGCGCCATTGATCGTTGCGGCCTATTTCGAACGAATAAACACGAATCAATTGAAATTAGTTCAGGTAATTCAGCGTCTGGAATCACGAAACAAACTACCAAAAAATTTCCGTGATCAAATGGATGAGCTCCTTGTTCTGGACATGGATATTGTTTACCAGAATTACAACGAAGAGCACAGAAAGCATGACCGAAAGATTCTCAGGAACCTGAAAAAAATCCTAAGCGAAAAAGTAACGAACAAGGCAACCGACACTCGAGATTATCTTCTTTTAACAAAAATTTTGAAGGATTCGATAGAAGCCTCTTTTCCCAGAGAAAACATCGGCGGAAAAACAGCGGTCAACATGATGAGAATGATCGAAACGTTCATGAACATTGTTAAAGACAGGCTTCAGAATTCTGAAAAAGCGATTGAATTTGCTAAATTATTCTCAACAGAAACGATTCACCCTGAGTTAAAGTTTGAAACTTTCGGTTTGTCAGATTTGAGCTTAAATAAAAAAGCGGCTTTTTTGACAGCTTCCCAGAAAGAATTTGCCACGGGCGAACTTCTGACAGAATCCGACTACATCCCATCCCACATCAAGGCCGCGAGACTGGCCTGGGGAAAAATTGAAGTGGAAGGAAGAAAATTACCTGTCGAAAAGAGAGCTGCCTTTATTCAGGAAAAAAGAAAATTGCATTTCGAAGAGCATCCTTTTCTCCTTCGCATGAATGAAATCATGAACTCTCGTAGAGTTGGAGTTAAGGACTTGATAGACTTGATGCCGGCAATGCCTTACGCAAAATTCAACCTTGAGATGTTTGCCAAAAAACAGGGTCTGACTCTGGAAGATATCTTCACCAATGAGCTGAAACCCAACCGAATTTCAATTCTCTCTTCAAAAAAAATCGGTGAGGCCCATCTCTCTGCCAGAGATGATGCGGGAGAGTGTTTTGCAAAAAAACGTAAGTCCCATGGCCTTTTCTCTGACTCGGATATTTTTATCTGGATCA
>CAXNNO010000085.1:0-7987 GCA_964203555.1 Bacteriovoracales bacterium | reverse complement strand
GAGAGACAGTCATCAAAATCAACTGCTTTCGGGCCGGCCGAAGTCCAGACGATGTTGCCCCTGTGAAAATCCCCATGGAGTCTTTGGATCTCAAGACCCGCAAAGAAGGGAGTCAGTAACGAAGAGAGACTATCTAGAAGAGTCAGGTAATGATCAAAGCTCGCATAATCGGCCGGTCGGGCCTCTTGGAGGGCAATCTTATTAGCATCAATGAAGGTTTTCGGATTTATGGACAGGCGATGAGAAAAAGAGCTCATCGATCCAATATTATGAATGCGTCCAATAAGTCTTCCCACCTGTTCAATTTCTTCTTTAACTAATTCATCTTTCAGTCGTCCTTGAACCTTGGGAAAAAGGGCAAACCAAAGATTTGATTTTGAATGGAGGTGGAGAGTTTTATTCTTGAATTCCAGAGGGGCAACGACAGGTACTTCAAACTCGTTTAGAGTGTCCAAAAAACGATGCTCTTCGAGTATCTGATTTTCAGACCAGCGACCTGGCCGGTAAAACTTTACAATGACATTATTGGGACTCAGTCCCGGACCAAAATCAATGGAAGCGGCAAGTTCCACATCGTAGACCCTGTTTTCAAGACTATTGAGCGCAAGAACTCTGCCCGTCAGTCTTGTTCCAAACTCCTCTGCGGCCTCCATCACTGTATCAGGAGAAAGGAGGTGAAAGTGTTGTGTTGCCTGGCCCCATAGTCCGTCATTAGTTGCCATCTTTTATCCTCACTGTTTTTCAGATTACATGTGCATAAAATAGAACACAAATGAGAATCTAAGTCCCTAAATATCCAAACAATCTTGCATGAAGTTGGAATTATTTTCTGCCTGTTGAGAACTTTAAGCGTGTTACAATAAATCAATTCAATCGATTAGAGGAAATTAGTATGACCATATTCAAGAATCTCGTCAGTTTTATTCTCATCTTTTCTCTAACTGCTCCTGGATTTCCACTCCATGCCCAAGATCCGGATGAGACCTTCGTTTACAAGAATCCACCAGAAACACCTGCCGGAGTCACTTGTTCAAAACTCAATGAGGTTGTGCCGGCCAATGGTATTTGCTGCCTTGGCTTTGAGAAAAACATCGCGGGAAGCTGTGATTTACCGGTCATTCAAGATCCCGCTCTTGTAAGCTGTGTTGACTCGAGCACTTGTAGTGGTGGAACCGGATGTTTTTCCCAATCCTCACAGGATCTTTTTTCAAGCGTGTCCCCAAGTACAGAAGATTCAGCAACACTGTCTCAGAAAAAAAATGAATTCCAGGACCTCTTGAGTCTGGAGGCGGGGGGGGGCGCTATTGATAGTGCCTGCACCAGTGATCGAAATTGTTCATCCTACTCCTGTGTGGGCGGAGTCTGCCGGGATAAAAAAGTATGCCGCTTTGTAAGAGAAGAGGAGTTTGCCGGGGCCAATTTCTCATGTGGGAGTGGTATGACAAAATCACCTACAGGAGTGTGTGAAATAAAATCGGAAGAAACAGTTTATCTGGGTCTTATCGAAAATGAGCAACTGCCAAAATTTGATGTAAATCAATGTAAGTTCGAGCTCGCTGAAGAAACAATAGAAAAAAGTAAGATCGCTATGCGATCTCTTCGGGCCATCGAGTGGTTTTTTGCAACCATTAGTCTTCCTACTGAAATGGACTGCACAGAAGTTCTTCCGATACTTAAAAACGAAATCGGGCTTCCACTGTACGAGGCACGTAAAAACATTCTGAGTAATTTTACAGAAGTTCTCAATCAGATTGAATTCGATTATAAGCAGGTCTTTGATTCCAAGACTGCCGTACAAACTCAAAATATCACAATCCATGGTGACGAGAGCATGACTAATGCGAAACTTTTTTCAAGACAAACCTCCGGTTACGACAATCTCATCCTCATGCAACGAAGGAACGCTCTTTTTCAATCTTATGAGATGGGTATGTCTGAAACGATTAATGAAGTCTGGGAGAGTGTGAAGAAGGTATCTGAAATTCTTAAGAAAGGAGAGTTTGAAAAAAAAGAGTGCAGTTCATCAAAGTATAAAGTCAAAAAAATCTTAGGAAGCTGGAAAGAGAAATTTTGGTCCGGTGGCGATCAATGGTCCCATCAGTATGAAGTTTCGGGTGGTGGACAGGGGAATGGAAGTCTCATCACTAGTCGTGAAAATATTTCTGATGTTCTGAAACTTCTCGGAGGGAAGCCTCAGGATTTTACCTCTCCGAAGTATTATCTCATGGATGCACTATTATTTTCGGGCATGAGAAAGATTGGGGACGAGAAAGGTTTAAGAAAAAAGAGTTCTTTTCTAGGTCTTTTTGGTGGATTTCAAGATCTACGAAAAGCGAACTACCTAAAAGGGGGGAACGAAAGTTATAAAACTTGGCACACTTTTCTTAAACCCGAACTTACTAAGTTCTATAAGGGACTTAATAAGAGTAAACAG
This sequence comes from Bacteriovoracales bacterium, assembly GCA_964203555.1. Classification (GTDB taxonomy): domain Bacteria; phylum Bdellovibrionota; class Bacteriovoracia; order Bacteriovoracales; family Bacteriovoracaceae; genus Peredibacter. The sequence continues at coordinate 5,553 of CAXNNO010000085.1, read as the reverse complement.
AAAGGTTTTATCTATGAAGCGGAGTTGGTTTCAACTCAAGCAAAGGATTGCATTCAAGGTGATTCATTTTCTTCCGAGAAAAAAACGGAAGAACCCTCATCTGTCGTGACGGGTATATTTAAACCTGATTGCAGTGAGTTTGAACCTTTTATGGAGGGTGTCTTAGACGAGGCATTTACCTATTTTCTGGCCTATTCATTCTCTAAAGATGATTCCTATTCAGGATATTTCAAGAGCGCAGAAACTTACCGCAGAAAACTATTTGCCAAGCTTGAAGTCGATATGGAAAACATTTTAAAGTATTATGAAACACTCAAAGAATTACGGAATCAGCAACATGCCTGCATCCAAAAAGTTGTAGATGGCATTAGTGAGAGTGGAATTTTGACTTCGGATGATTCGGATGATTCGAAAGATTGGGGTAGCCTGAAAGAAGGACCCTCCAAGAGTCAGGAAAGCAGGATAACCGGAGAAGCCATTAGGAAACTATCCAAAGGAAATATTGGCGCCAATGGAGGTAAAGGAATAACTTCTACTGCAGGTCGTTCAAGGTTTCTATTTGATCTTCGAGGCAATAAAATCCGAAATCTCAATGAAGGCACCATGAGGGATTTTCTTTCTGGTGTCGGAACCACTTCAGAACGCGGAAACTTTGCCAACACTGGTTCATCCTTACTGGCGTTAAATCGTCAGCGGATGAAAAATTCCAACAAAAAAGCAACTGCCGCCGGTGTTAATGTTGCTGCCAAGAACAAGGCCGTTAATGACATTATAGATAGCATCATGAATAAATCTAAATCCACCGGTACCGAGGGGGCACTGAAAAGTGACATCGGAGGAAAAAGTTTATCACTTGATAACGGAAATTCCGGAAGAGCGGCACTGGGATCCGATCTTAAGAAGAGCATGACATCCGCTCCAACTGGTGAAGTCATAAGTGATAAGGATCGTGGGGCGGGCAATAATGGGGCAGGAAGCCTTTCGGGCGGAGGTGCCAATGGAGGACTTTCTGGTTATTCTCAAAGTGGCGAAGCTGATTCTTCTGAAGCTCAGAGCGGAGCTGCTCCTCTAAATGGATCCGAACTCTCTCAGGACGAAAGCGACAGGCTTCTGGCCGAAGTTGAGCGTACGAAGGCCGATTACGCTAGTAACGATGAAGAGGGTATCTTTAAGAAAGTTTCTAATGCCTACGTTAGAAATCTTGATAAAGTCTTGGTTAAAAAGAAAAAAATTGAACCATGATGAAATGAAGATCTCTTCCCTTCATCCTATTCACGTATTTTAAAGACCTTCAAACGTGGCCTTATTCGTGAAGACATTTTGCTCCATAAATAATGGATTAACACTCATGAGGTTCATCTCAAAGCCTGGAATGATCGGACGTACGTATGGCACTGTGATGTCAAAATCTGCGGGATACACAATCAAATTATTCATAGTAATCATAAGGGTATTCATCAAAAACGATGATCCGCTGAAATTTGTTTCAGGAGTTTGAGATAAAATAATGCCGTTCTTATTAATTAAGAAGGTGGTGGCCGTTGTCCCCAATGTCTGTTCTAGAGTGATATTTTCAAAAAGAGTCAACGAGAAATTTGACGAATCATTAGTAAGGGCTAATTGGCCAATTGAATTAGAACCAGACGTAAACAAAGGCTGAAAAATGATGCTCGGAGGAATGCTCGTAACATTCATTTTGGCATAATAATGGGTAGGAGTGCCATTTGAATACCTCGAGATTGAGATGATGAACTCACCTGAATCAAGAATTGATGTTTTGATGTCGCTGATGTCACTGATGAAAGGGCTTGTTATCACTTGGTTTGCAATAGCCAACGAATGGGATGACAACATATTGTTAGTCGAATCATAAAAATAGATTGTTAACCCTGGAACTCCTTCATAGATCGTTGCGACAATGGCCCTTGAACCATCTAAACTGAAATCACCACTTACGAGTTTCGGGGCGACAGCTAAATAATTCGTCCAGCTTTCAGATCCGTTGAATGCTCTTATTTCAGAGGCAAAAGAATTACCAAGGTGATTATGGGAAATATAATTTCCATTTGGGTGAGTGAAAATAAAATCATTGGGTTTATTTATACCAAACCTGATCCGTTCCAACTCTTCAGCATACATCCTCTTATTGAAAATTTCTCCTGCAGTTGATGATTTATAATGAAGTCCCGCATGTTGGGTCTGCTTAATCTTTGTACCCCTGATGTCATATTCTTTGAACCCCACGGATTCATGATTTGAATCATCAGAGGGAACAGATGGAGTCATATTATCGTCAAAGTGAAAATTGTGGTCTATTTGAGTGATTTTAATATCGGAAGTAGTTGTTCCTGATAATTTCTCACCTCTGATAAATGAAGAGTTTTGATAGTTCCTCGGTTGAGTCGAAGAAGAACTATCTTTATCCATATTTATTTCATACTTTTCAAAGCGGGCCTGATTATTTAGGCTCGTGTTCCAGAACATGAGACTTTTGTGAGTGTGTTCCCTTGATCCGTCACTCTCTTGGGATTGCTTTTCGAGTTTGCCGATTCTTGCACCATTAAAAACGTTAAGACCCACACATGCCAGATCCAGCACCATTCTGGTTTTATACCCAATCAGGTCTGTAAATTCTCGTATGATGATTCTTCGATTAAGTGATGAAGGAAGAATAGGATACAGAGTCTCAGAGCTGATGTAGGTCGGCAGAGTTCCAGATGGGGAATTCGTAAGAGTCAATGTATAGTTTGCTATTTTCCCATCTTCCTGAAAAGAAACATTTCTAGTGATCGGTGAAGGAAGGGGAGTGGATGAGCATGGCTGATCCCAGAAAAGTCCACCCGCTTTATCGGGAGAGAGAATATCCGCTAATTCTTCGAAGATACCTTCGTTGCTTCTCCCTTCATTTCCATCCTCCACAAGAGAGTTACTAATATCTGGCGTAATAGATTCATTTTTTCCGAGAATTCTTTGAAGGTCTTTATAAATCCGGAGATGATCAAATCGTTGGACTTTATAAGTTTGACCATTGACTAAAAAGCAATACTGATATGGATCGCAAGTCGGTCCATTCGTGTTGGCATTAGAGGAATTTATGCTTAAAGTATAATTCACATCAAGGTGTAGTTTTGCCTGACGGTTTTCATAGATGCAGTTAACTAGCTTTATATCCTGACTACCACTTTCAAAGCTACTTTCAAATTGAAGACTCTCACAGGATTGTATTGCCGAAGTCGGAGGAAGAAGAACGACATTCCATCCCTGACTTAAAACAAAGTCCGCACTTCCTCGAGGTGGTAGTGTCAGGCAGGATACAGAGTTAGTTGGACCACAATAAAAAGTTGGAATTTCATTCACAAAGGGAGTGGTCCCTCGCTTTGATAAAGTGGAAGCGACGGCCAGCATCGGAAGATCTCCGCTGGATAAAACGGCATCAAATCCTATCTGCTCCCTTGAGCGAGTATGCTCAAGTCCATCGGGAAAATAATACTTCCCTGCCAGTGCGGCCGTAGAGCAAATATCATCTTCAAAAAAAGAAATAGTCATGGGGATTTTTGTGGGCAAAAGTTTTGCATTTTGAAAACTTTCATTTGAAGCAGTTACCATGGAGGGAATACAATTTGAGGTGATGCCATCTTCAATTGACCCCCCTATTAATTGATTGTGGAGTCCAATTTTCATTCCCTTAGCTTTTTTCTGAAAGGCCTTGGGATACGTTTGACAGAAATTCGGAGTGAGGGTGGTCGGTGTTTTTAATTTGGTTGCATCGGTGATGTCATAGAGGGCACCACAGGTATAAACGGGAATGGGTTTAAAACTCACTATTCCGTTCGCCTCATTAATGAATGAAAGATTGGTAAACGCAGAGTCCTTACACTTGGGATTCGTGATCTGAATATTTGCCGATTGATTATCACTTTTGAAGTCAATTTTCTCAAGGCCACAAAGGACATTTCCCTCAAAATACTGGGCACCATTTTCCCAGCCCACTACTCTTATATCCCAAGTGCCAAATTTTAATTGGACAGACGACGAGGTCTCAGAGGCCAGAGTAAAGGAAAATTCCTCACCGGTTGAAGCATTTTTTCCGTGAAGGTATAGGCCTCCTGAAAAACCCGCATTTGCGGTGACAAAACTCTTGGTAATATTGAGCCTGACCGAGCCTCTTTGTCCGGAGCAACCGGCGAGTAAAGTAAACAGGAGAAGAAAATAAAAGTGGTGTCGTTTCACGCTGGCCCCAAAATTTATGAAAGATACACAATCTATTTCGGATCTCTTTTTGATGAGCTTTAGTGGATTATTTGAATATTGAATGACTGTTATTGTCGGATAGTTGTAGAAAATTTTTCTCTTTTTAAGCATGACTGGAGAGAGTCGCCGATTAATTTATAATAGTAATGGACCTTAAAAGGAACCCTTCTATGAAATTGACATTCATTGCTCTCTTATTCTTTTCACTCAATTCCTGGGGGGCACCCAAAGTTGCCTTAGTGAAATTGCTTCGAGGTCAGGTGGAAGTTCAAATTGATGGAAAGTCGCAAGATCTAAAAATCGATGACTGGGTTGAAGAGGGTACCGTTATAAAAACGTCCCAGAAGAGCTTTGTAAAACTCATGTTTACAGACAAATCTCAAATGAATATCGGTCCGGACTCGGAAATGAAGATTGAAAAATTTAATGCTAAAGACGCCGGAGTCATGGAGATCGTGAAGGGTAAAGTCAGGTCACAGATTTCTAAAGATTATCTTCAAACTCAAGATCGTGACAAATCAAAACTTTTTATAAAAACTCGAAATGCTGTCATGGGAGTCAGGGGAACTGACTTCATGGTGACCACTAATGGCAAAAATACCGCCACAGTTCTGTTTGAGGGTGAGGTTGTTTTTAGTAATTTATCGGACCGAAATGTTTCCTCGACGGACAAGCTTGAAGATATGGTGGATCGAGGGGTTAGGATGATGCCCGGAGAATTCTCGGTGGTTGAAATGGATCGCTCTGAACCAACTGTACCATCTATTCTGAATGTCAAACAACGTGAGGCCCTGGAAACAAATGTCAACTTTGAGTCTGATAGAACTCCAAGCTCCTCTGAAGAAAAATCTCAAAAATCGGTTGTGCCGGATGGATTAAGCGGGCAAGAGGTAAGTAACACCTCAGATGCTCTCAGTAACGAAATTGAGAAAGCCTCAACCTCAACTGAAGCTTCATCAGATGAAAAAGTACCTGACTCAAAAGATCCAAAAGATCCTAAAGTGACCTCAACCCCTGAAGCCAATAAAGCGTCTCCGGGAACCCCTGCTTCAAATAATGCCAATACTCCAAAAAGTGATAAAGTCGTCATCGCCTCTCCTTCAAATGCGAGGGGTGCAGTTTCCGGTGACACCATCAAGCCGGCCAACGGCTCTTTTCTTCACTTAGACTCCGGGGTCGTTATTCCCCCATCTGCAGATAGTGTTTTTGATGCCAATACCAATTCATTTATATCGGGAACAGGAAATGGCAAAGTAAGTGCTGATGGAAATTTTATTCCACCAAAAAATGTCCAAATCACCT
>CAXNNO010000084.1:0-8028 GCA_964203555.1 Bacteriovoracales bacterium | reverse complement strand
AGGATTAAAACCTGGCGGAATGCTTGTGATTGAGGCCTATACCTTGGAGCAGCTCAAATTTAAAACCGGAGGTCCCCAGGATCCTTCGATGTTGTATTCGAAGACTTTACTTAAAAGTGATTTTCCAAAAGTTCAGTGGCAGCAACTTGATGAAGGTGTAAAAATATTGAGTGAAGGAATCGGTCATCAGGGCCCGAGCTACACCTTAAGAGGGGTTGGAGTTAAACTTTAGTTCAATCGTGCATGAAGATTCGGATGGTTCTTTTTTATAAAAATATTCAGTTTTCACGCACTCAAGACCCGGAAGGGTTTTTCTCGTGGTCTTTTTATGTCGACTTGAGACTAATATGGATTCTCTTAGGTCTAAGGCCAGATAAAGCTCAGGGGAGTTAAATTTATCAGTCACAATGGTGCATGAATATCTCGGTACTGCTCCGGGGTAAACGATCGTGATTTTCCTGCAATTTAAACCGGCGTTTAATTTTTTTTGAAGGATAATGGCCCCCACTCCTACGCTGACGTTTTCTTCAGCTATATCCAGCGCCTTGTACAACTTCTCATAGCTCAGAAAATGACTCGCCCAAGAGGGAATTGATGTGAGACTTAAAATGATGATTAATATTTTCATTTTGGTACCCCTATAGTTGGCCAAAGAAATGTTTGAAAATAACCAGCGTTGAAGCCACATAATTAATCGAAGCTGTTGACCAGTCATCTTTAAAAATTCTAAATTTTAACGAGCTGCGGATATTCCCAGAAATGAGTTTTAAAAGTAATTTAGGACTGAATAGTCAAAACGTTATGCGCGAGTTTCAACTGATTCTGACGAATAGAATTTAAAATGCTCGATATGATTATGTCCCCAACTCTGAACCGGGCCCCATAATCGTGGAGAGAATAGAATACCTTAATAGCAATCCAGGATTCATTTGTTTCTGTAACAAGTGTTGTTGGTGCGGGATTTGTCATGATTTCTGACAGGCCTTGAAGGCCTTCAAGAAGGGCCTTCTTTGCGTCCTCAATTGAACAATCAAAAGTGAAGCGAAAAACGTGGTTGAGTCTGACGGGTTTTAGACCATGGGTGAGGATCGTAATTTTACTTTGCGCCATGGTTTTATTCGGAACCATGATTAACTCATCAGAAAAGCTCATGATAAATGTTGCTCTCCAATTAACTTCATGAATTTGTCCAATCCACTTTTGATCACCATCTTGAATTTCTACCCAGTCGTTTATGTGGAAAGGACCGTCAATTTGAAGTGCCAGTCCGGAGAATAAATTACCGAGAGTATCCTGAAGGGCAAGGCCCAGGACCAATGAAAATACAGCGGAGGTCGTTGCAACTGTTGCAATATTAAGATTAAAAACCGCAGAACCGATAAGGCCAAATAAAAAAATGGAAAAAACAAAAGTAAAGAGATTGCCGATTAATCTTGGTACACCAGTCGAAATATTAGAAAAGAATAAATAGAGATAAACATAGATTTGGGCAATCCTGATAACGGCCACGGCACCGACGAGTAAAGTCACTAGAGCAAGATAATTTTCAATTTTCTGGAAGTAGAGATTGTCGAGATTCTCCCATGAGAGTAACCAATATAATCCCGACATCAGACCTGTTGAAAAAACAAATACAGAAGTCACCATAAATCTGTGACGAAGTTGACCGTGTCTTTTTTCTGAAATTTTCTTCAAGAAAAAATGATAGAAAAGAAATGCAAACATCATCAGAATGAATCCCACAAGAAAAGGCTCGTAACTGATTAATGGTTGAATTTTTTCGATCGGAATCCACTTCACAAGCATGCTATTGTCCCATCCTGAAAATACTAAGATTTAATTTTTGAGAGAGTTCCTTAAAAACCTTTGAGGCCCTGATGGAGTGTCCTTTTTCATCAATTCGAGGAGAATAAACAGCTATCCCCATTTTTCCTGGTACCACTCCAAATATACCTCCACTAACTCCGCTTTTTGCGGGTATTCCAACCGAATAGGCCCACTCACCAGATGAATCATACATCCCGCAGGTTAACATCAGGCTTAAAATATCTCCGATAAATTCCGATTGAACGGCAGTTTTTTTTGTTAAAGGATTGACTCCGCCGTTGGCAAGAGTTGCCCCGATGACTGAAAGGTCTTTGGTTGAAACCATGATCGAGCACTGTTTGAAATACAAATCCAGCGACTCATCGATTTTATCATCAATAACATCAAAGTGACGGAGAAGGTGGGCGATAGAGCGATTTCTATGGGCAGTGTTTTTTTCAGATAGAAATATTTTGTCGTCAATCGTTAAATCATGGCCAACATAATTTTCAAAAAGGTTCATCACTCTTTTTAAGCGCTCTTTGAAATGAGGTGCCTTAATAAGGGAGCTCACCGCAATTGCTCCGGAGTTAATCATGGGATTGTAGGGACGATGAGTGTGTTTTTCTAATTCAACGATTGAATTAAATGCTTCACCTGTTGGTTCAACGCCTACTTTTGAAAGAACAAAATCTCTACCATAGTCTTCTAAAATCATCCCATAGGTCAGGGGTTTTGAAGTTGATTGAAGGCTGAAAAGGGCATGAGAATCCCCAATCTCAAAAATTTGTCCATCAATTGTTGTGATGACGATTGAGAAATGTTCGGGGTTCGCCTTTGCCAATTCTGGAATATAGCTCGCAGGGAATCCCTCTTTTAATTCTTTATATCTTTGGTGAAGTTCACTCATCAATTCCGGAATTGAGGGGGACATGTCGTTCCTAAAGTAAGAGGGTCTCATTTATTAAATTATTTCTTTAAAAATCGAAGCAATTCTTTCCATGAAGCTTCCGTGGCCTTTTTGTTGTAGGCAATGGGTATATTATACTTCCTGCCAACCTCAGTTGATTTAGGATTGGTAAAAGCATGAGATGCGCCCTTATAGTTTACGACTTTATATTTTGCTTTGAGGGCCTTCATTTCTCTTTCAAGACCTGCTCTTTCTTGTGACGAAACCATCAAGTCTGCCAATCCGTTTAAAACGAGAACCTCGGCCTTTATCCCGGGGGAAGTGAGCGTTGTTTTGAGATTAGCGTGAAAACTTACAACACCTTTTACATCCGCTCCACTTCGAGCATAATTCAATGCCTGAACTCCACCGAAGCAATAACCAACCACAAAAACTTTCTTCGGATCAATGTGAGGATCATTTTTTGCCATTTCAATATATTTATTTAATCTTTCGATACCGAGTTGAGGGTTTTGGTAGAATGGGCCTGCAAGTTCTTGCGCCTCATTTGGTGTCTCGACCGATCTTCCATCTCCAAAAAGGTCAACGGCCAGAGTTGCATAGCCTTCTTTATTAAGTTGTTGTGAAACATTTGCTATGTGTTCTGTGCGCCCCCACCATTCATGCACAATGACAACAAGAGGAAGTGGGTCGCTAAATTTTTTCGGCAACTCAATATTGGCCTGGAATGTTTTACTGTCTTCTGAAAAGCTGAGGTTGGGGGAGTACACCTTTTTTGGTGAACTGTTCTTTGTCATGTGTCCACAAGATGTCAGTAAGCTAAAAAGTAAAAGACTTAATATAGTTTTCACGCATTTCTCCGGGTTCTTTTGATGTAAGTTCTATCTTAACGATGGATGGAGCCCTGCCATTTCGCTCATATAGTCCTGATGATTAATATCTCTTTGACCAGTGATGCTCTTGAATTTGAGAACAAAATGATTTAGTTCTTTAATGTTTTTTTTGTAGAGTTTTTGAAGTTTCCTTGTCGTAGCGATGGTTTGAGAATTTGAGCCATTCGACGATTTAAGAAGCTGATCGATTAAAAGTGCTCTCAGTTGACTTTGTTCTTTTTTCATTTCTTCGCTTATTTTAACCTGTTGATTCACCAGTGTAATAAGTTTGTCTTTTTCTTCCTGTTTTAATTTTGGGTCATTTGAAATCATTTTAACAATTCGTTCAATTTGCGCCTCTTTCCCCAAAATAGGTTCAAACGATTGTGAAATTTGTTCTACTTTTTTGTTTGAACTGCATGCCGCTAGAGTTGTCATTAGGGCGAAAATCAAAAAAAATGTTTTCATAAACTTCCTTTTTTTAAAAAAACTGATCTTAAAGATAATGGGTAAAGCTACATGGTGTGAAGATAAATCAACATGTGTCATCAGACGATCTCTCTCAACGCGCCTTCATTTCTGGGATTTCGACAACAATATGTGGCAACCAGGTCATTTTTAAATATCTGTCAAAAAAGCTCAGGAATATTTCAGCTAAGCCGAAAAGCTAATGGGGGAAACAGCAAACCTATGAAAGTTATCGCTCTTATCATTATCACTATTGTTTTGACCACTTGGTTTAATAACCGATCGAGTAGAGATGTAAGCGAAGCACCTCAGATCAAAAAAACCACTCATCTGAACGATAAGGAATTAATTAGTGCGCTTTCCTTAATGATGGAGAGCAGGAATTCTTCCAAAAGAGTGCCTGCTTCATCAAATCAGCATGATTCTCAAAATGCAAATATTGGTCCCCAGACTAATCTGAAACCCGATGCGATTGAGGAAGAGTCAGGGAATCAAGATCAAGAAGGCTTCGAGGAATTGACCGATTCTGAACAGGAAGAAACAAACTTTACTCTGGAGAGTTTTAATAATGCCCGACGAGAAGAAAAAGAAAATATGATCATAAATCTTGAAAGTGAAATTGATCTTTTACATGATGAACTCTCAGAAAAAAGAAAGGACCGAGAAAAGGGCATGATTATTGATAACGATGAAATCGATTCAATTGAGTTAGAAATCGAAGGCAAGAGATATAGGCTTGAAGGCTTTAAGGAAACCTTAAGTAGAACTTGATACTTTGAGTGAGATGCCTTCATTTTGTGGCATAAGTTTTTTATAAATTTTCAATAAACTTAAATGTTTATCTTAAAACGTCCGGGATTTTCATAATGATGCTATATTTAAAAAAAAAGGGAGCCTCCATGAAATTTCTTAAAATATCACTTCTTCTCATGACCTTTGTCATCAATTCTTCTTTTGCAGCGAAAGTTGTCATCGCTGGGGATTCGACAGTTGCTAGTTATGCTGGAGAAAAACAAGGATGGGGAGGTTCCATTGGAAAGTATTTTGTTTCCGGCACACAAGTGCAAAATCTCGCCAGGGGAGGAACAAGCTCCAAAACATTTATCTCTGAGGGACTGTGGAAAAATGCCGTCGCCAAAAAAGGAAACTTTGTTTTTATACAATTTGGTCACAACGATCAGGGAAAGGGTCATACGACGGCCAGTGGCACCTTTAAGAGCAATTTAAGAAAAATGATTAGTGATGTAAAAAAGAATAAAGGAATTGCCGTGATCGTTTCTTCACCGACAAGACTTCGGTTCGTTAACCCATCAACCATGACTTCGGAATTAGCACCATTTGCAAATGCTGCACGGGAAGTTGCAATGAGTGAGGGCGTGCCCTTTATCAATCTCTATGAAGCCTCAAAGAAAAAATACATCCAGTTAGGTGAAAAGAGTTCGCTTAGTTATTTTGTCAAAGGTGATCGAACTCACACTAATGTCAAGGGTGCAAACTTACTTGCTTCATTAGTTGCCCAGGAAATGAAGAAAAATTCAAAGCTCAGGACCCTGTCGAAGTAATTTTAGACTCTTAATGATTCACTAATGTTTCCTTCCGGGGGAAATTCCTTTCCTCGGTTGGTTGAATGTCGACGTATCTGTATTAATCTTACCTTTTCCCTTATAGCCAGACCCCTTATGTTCATAAATTTCTTTGGATTTAAACTTTTCAGATTTTCGGGGGAAATCCTTTTCCCTTTTTGTTTCAAATGGAGGTACTGCGCCAGGGCTTCGAAGGGTCTTTTTATTCTCTTCAGGGGTAGGTGTTTGATTAATAAAATTGCCTATTCCCTCTAAAGCTTTTTCGACACGAGATAATATATTTTCAACTATTTTTTTCATCATAAGGACTCCTTTTTCCAATAAAAGAATAAACTCTTTTTGGGCGTCATGAATATGGTGAACTCCAATCTTCATAGAGGATCAAGCTATACACTCTAACCCCCATGAAATTTGAAGTGATGTCTTGCCTTCGTCGAAGAGCTGACTCATAATTATTTTTTTTATAAGCGAGATACTATGTCTAATTTATTTCGGCCTCTGGTTCTGGGTTCAATGACTCTTCCTAACCGAGTCATCATGGCCCCCCTCACTCGTGCTCGCGCAGGCGAAGAACGAATCCCTAATGATCTCATGGCACAATATTACTCACAACGTGCACAGGCCGGTCTTATCATAACTGAGGCGACTTCTGTTACTCCCATGGGCGTGGGATATGCAAATACTCCAGGTATTTGGTCAAATGAGCAGGTCGAGGGTTGGAAAAAAATCACGAGGGTCGTTCATGATAAAGGCGGAAGAATTTTTCTTCAGCTCTGGCACGTAGGAAGAATTTCTCATCCAATGTTTTTAAAAGGTGAAATTCCTGTTGCCCCATCGGCCATTAAACCAAAGGGTCATGTCAGTCTTGTTCGCCCGGCGATTGAATATGTCACTCCCAGGGCGTTGGATACAAGTGAAATATCTTTGATCGTTCAGGCCTATAAAAAGGGTGCACAAAACGCAATGATGGCCGGTTTTGATGGAGTTGAAATTCATGGGGCCAATGGATACCTTCTTGATCAATTCCTTCAGGATGGAACCAATCATAGAACAGATCACTATGGTGGTTCAATTGAGAATAGGGCGAGGCTTATGCTTGAAGTCACTGATGCCGTTATTTCTGTCTGGGGAGCAGATCGTGTAGGGGTTCACTTGGCACCGAGAGGTGATGCCCATGATATGAACGACTCCAATCCTCTTGCCACTTTTGGATATTTAGTTCGCCAACTTGAGAATCGTAAAATCGCCTTCATCTTTCTTCGTGAGTATCAGGGGCCGGATAGCATTGGGCCTCAATTAAAAAAACTTTATACAGGGGTTTTAATAGCGAACGAGAAATTTACAAAACTGAGTGGGGAAAAGGCCATCGAGGAAGGAATAGCTGATGCTGTTTCATTTGGATTACCATTTATTTCAAATCCAGATTTGCCACGACGTTTTCTTGAAGGGGCACCATTGAATGAAACAGATGTTAAAACATTATATGGAAACGGGGCAGTGGGGTATACGGATTACTCTTTTTATTATTGATTTTCCGTTGATTAATTATGTGTGTTTAAATTCGCTGTTGTATTCTAATTTATAATAATACCAAATCTGCATTATGCACGCCCTTAAATCAGGAATGTCCTTAACAATAAGGCAGTCTTCCTGAAAAATAGACTATTTTCTTGAGGTACTTTCAAGGTTCTCTTTAATTGTTATTTTCCATGATCGAGTTCATTATTTTCATTGCAAGGGGGCAATTATGGCGGCCATTGGCAACAGGTATGGATTGGATCTTAGCTCTTTCGACGACGATTCTCGTTTTATCGAAAGGGACTATTTGATTGGCGGTGGGGTCACGATGAAAAGAACTGATCTAGTCCACGGCTTTTTTGGTAAAGGTCCCAAAAACTGGGATAAGTCAGATGAAAAAATTCGAGAAGAGGTGTGTGAAACACTATATATGAATCGACATGTTGATGCTTCGGATATTGAGGTCGAAGTTAAAAACGCGGAAGTTTTCCTCAATGGTTGGGTCAATTCACGTGATGAGAAAAAGGAAGTGCAAGATAGTCTCGAAGAATTATGCGGCATTAAAGAGATTCAAAATAAACTACACATAAGAAATAGATTAATTGATCATGATCATTAAATCTCGAGGCATCTTATTTGCATAGAAATAATCAGGACAAAAAAGGAGTACTCATGAAAAAAGTAAATGAAATTATGTCTTCTGATGTAACTTGCGCGACACCTGACTCTTCGTTAGTGGAAATTTCTCAATTAATGATTAAGGCCGATTGTGGCGAAATTCCAATCGTTAATAGTCTGGAAAAAAAGGATCTTATAGGTGTTATCACGGATCGTGATATTGTTTGTCGAACACTTGGCGTTGGCAGGAATC
>CAXNNO010000083.1:0-8101 GCA_964203555.1 Bacteriovoracales bacterium | reverse complement strand
GGCGTCTTGTGCCTGATTATGGTTTGCATAGAACCCTTATAAGGAATGATACCTATCAGACTTTTTTCCCTTATCAATGCCGTTAAACCCAATCCCACTTCTAATCTCCTCCGCTTGACTTCTATTGATCCGAGATGAGTTTGAACAGGATAGAAATTAAAATTATTGAAATAAACTGGACGACTATAATGAAGAATCCCGCGACTCAGACCTAGCTGAAGTGTTGGCCGAAAGATAAGACTGGATTGACCACTCTTTTGAAAAATACCAATTTTTCCCTCATCGTTCACGGAGATTGGAAGATAAAATGGATTCCCAGATGTTCGATGAGTCGTTGAAAAGTTTACGTCTAGGTACTCTCCAGCGAAGGCAAATAAATGGGAAAAAAGAGACAGAATTATTATGATTTTCATAGTCCAGATGGTAAATGCCGACTCAAATTAAAGGGAAAATTACAGGGTCAGAGTGTAAAATTGACATGCCAAAAAAAAGAGGAAATCTAAAAAACGCCCCCACTTTAGTGACACACATATTGGGCAGGACGAATCAACTGCCCGATATTGAGTTTACAGGATTGAAATAAGCTGATCTTTGGTAAGCTCTTTATGGGCGGGAGAAAAATCATGGCCCGAGTTTGAGGGCGGGTTTTCACCCCAGATATAAGTGTTAAACGCATCCGTGAGATCTAGACCCGAAAAAAACTCCAGATTATTTTTAAAGTGCTCCTGGGTGATCACCATGTGCTTGTAGGTTTGGAAATAACCCTTAAGAAACGCCTTAAGTCCGCCCACATTCTGGAGGCGATAATCCAGATGTGCCATAAATTCTCTTCCAAGGGCATAGGCCCTGGAATCAGTGTTTCTTTTATAAATGGATCCTTTCCCAAGGTCACTACCTGTAAAACCTGGAAGAATCTTTTGTTGATAACCAAAGTCTCTCCAGCTTGCAATCGCCTCATCAATCCAACCGGAGTTTCCATTGGCAGGCATGACTCCTTTGGCAAAGTAAGAATGCAACATCTCATGATCAAGTGCCCCTAAAGATGTCTGGGTGGCACCAGCATGCTCCATTCCGCCGGTTCCCGGAAAAGTTTCATAAGCGACCAATCCATTATGTCCCCAAGGCCCGTAATCGGCTTCAAGTTCCTTGAAGACCTTCTCAGTCTCTAATTTAAATTTTATCGGATTCGACCACCACGATGTGTAGACGGTCACCGGTAATTTGCGACCATCGATTGATTGGTAAGTGAAGTCGATACGTTTTTTCTGGCCTTTAGGGGTAACGTGGAAATAAGGGCACGATACCGTAAAATATTCCGGAAAAATGATCTTATAGGAATTTGGAGAGGTTTTAGTGACGGAGCCATTGGTATAGATATCCTGCCTGGCCTTCTTTATGCCCGAAAAAGTAACATCCATCGTAATCTTATACTGATCATATTCAAAATTGGAGGGGACATACTGCTCCAGAAACTTTCTATACTTTAAGTCTCTAATCCAGAAGGCGCTAGAAACTTGTCTTGTGAGGAAATGATAACGAACATTTTCGGAAAACGAATTTTCGATCTCCAAAGTGTGTTCTCCTTCTTCAATCACCGCATCGAGCTGGCGAAGTTTTGATCCATCGGGTGCAGTTGTTTCAATGATGGATATGGGGGTTCCATCCAGAGAAGCACTATTGACCGGAGGAATTAAGTCAAAGACAGGACTCCCCTTTTTATCAGAGACAAATTTTATGATTGATTTCACCTTCGTCTTCTTCCAAAGAACATTATAATTCACTTCATATTGGGCCGTTTTAAAATCAACAAAGACTGCTCTTCCTATTGGGGTTTCAAAATCAGGCGGAGCGAGATGAAGATTTGCAAAGGATTGAATCGGAAGGAATAGGAATGAAAAAATCCAAAATATCATTTTTGCGTCCTTCTGTTCGAAATCTTGTGTTCACACGCCTTATTAAGAAACCACTTAAAGATGGGTACACTTGTACCGGAAAATGACCTTTCAGGATGATACTGGACTCCCAGGGCCGGTCGATGAGTGTACTCAATGGCCTCTGCAATTTTTCGATTATGAGAAAATGCCGTAAGTCGGGTCAGGGGATAATGAGACTGATGCTCGAGAAAATACGGCACCCTGATTCCCTGGTGATGATACTTAAATCCCCGTACAGATGGGGAACTATAGAGATGATCAAGTAGTGAGTCCGTTTCCGGTAAAACCTCATCAAACCTGTTGTACCGATTTTTGATATTAAGCTCCGTTTTGATATCCAGGTAAAGAGGTATTCCCTGGGCGACGGACATCATCTGCAATCCTCTGCAAACTCCCAGCATCGGGAGATCAGTAAACTTTTCGTCCTCAGAATAAGTTTTAACTAACTCGTACTCAAAAGGATCTCTCTCCTGGCCCTCGCGGGTAAAATTCACCAGCCTGAGATTTTTCTTTGTATAATCACGAAGTTCATCTGAAATAGATTCAAGATAATATTTGGGATCGATATCGGCACCTCCTGGAAGAAGGATACCATCAACCTCACTCATGGCCTTTTTCAAGTCCCTACTGGTGTTGAGATTAATAAACTCAGTTGAATATCCCAGGGCCCAGGCGGTCATGTTGATTCGAAAGCGATAGAAGAAATCACAATCATATGAGCAACCAATCCTGACAACCTCCCCTTTGGGAAGCTCGCAGGAAAAAGATGTCATTGGCATGATGAGGGCGGTACAAAAAACAAATGCTATCATTTTCATTATTCTATTTTATAAGAATATGCCCCGACGCTCTAGACTGAGCAAAAACTACTCATGAGTCAATTTTATCAAACCAACACCAAGTAAAGTCTTTGAGCGCTCCGCGCCAACGAGGGTCGCCTGTAAGTAAACGCTCCCGTCCTCATCAAGACTTGGTGCGCCGTAAAAGATTGCATCCTGGTTTTCGTAATCAACCATTCCGTCCCCAAGATCTGTTTTTACGATATCTCCCTGGCACAAAAGCTTTCGGAAAGAAGTCTCATCTTTTACGTAAATAGCCTTTCTCCCCTCGAAATCCACACCCCTGACAATAATCACTCCATTCTTCATTTTGGGGCCAAAATAATCAAATTTTGCCAGATCCTTACCGGTTCTCGCGATAATCTCCATTTCAGCACCCTCAATAAGAATGAGCGAATCTTGCATTCCGTCATTAGCTATGACTAAAACTCTATTGCCTTCTACACTCATTTGATTTCTGACACTTTTCCATGGAGAAAGAGGATTCGCACTTTGATCCTCTAGTACGACTTCCCAATTCCCGTTGTAATGCCAAATTCTATCAGGTGAATTCTCATCAAAATTAAGATCGCGTGCCTTTAATGCTATTTCTCCCTTGGGTCCGACTTGAGGAGAAAAGAGAAAAGCTGACCCGGGTCTAAAGAAGGGCGAAACTTTGTTATTTTCCCACATCAGGAGTTCAGGGCCCTCACCTTTTAATCTGAAGAAAAATGAGTCGACCGTTAATGGAAGAAAACTATCCTTGGCCACATCTATTGGCCCAAGATTAGAGATATCGATTTTTTGAATTAAATCTGAAACCATATAGGAGCGAATCGCTTTAAATTCGTTGAATTCATACCAATTCATTTTATGAAATGAATTGATAGGTTTGGAAAAGACCTGATCCATCTCGGCCCTTGCAATCGTTTCAAAGTTTCCATCGCTCCACTGGGCCATTAAGCTGCCTTGAGAATCCAGGCAATTAAGAAATATTTTATTATTTAAGACCGCAGGCTCTCCAGAAAAGCACCATAGATTATCGGGTGCATTCCAGGCGCCACTGTACATAAAACGGGCCATCAATTCAGGTTTAGAAAATTTGGCTTCACACAAAAAAGGTAGCAGAGTCAGAAGTAAAAATAGTTTCATGACTATATAATACTCCCTCTTTTAATTCTCACTTCTGACCTTTTCTTACCGATAACAAGGGTGTGAATAAACAGCACATACTGGATCTCTCTGGTCAGTTAAAAGACATGGCAAGAGATCTTACATTTCTTGGTCGCCCCCACTATCCCTTGAAAGAGTTACTAACTGCCCCCTTGTAATGGTGTTACTAACTCCTGAAGAAGCTTTTCGTTATAAAAATAAATAAACAAATCCAAATGATCTTTTAATCGAATTGGATCCTTCGTCGTGCACCAAGTTTTTCTGATAAGTCGATTCACATTGGCGCGAAAAAGAGCACAAGTGTGATTGATCATAAATAAGGGATCGAACTGAACCTTTTTAAGTTCCCCCTGCCCCGCCACGCACGCCCTTTCACTTTTGAAGGCAAGATGCTTTGAGCGCGGAAGATAACTTGAGATAAATCCCGGGTAGATTGGGTCCTCATCACTCTTAATTAGAACCTCCTTGGAAACCACCGGTGATATTTTTTGAAAAAGTCTCGTAAGACCTTTAGAGTGCTCGTCTTCTCTTTTGCCATATTTAATGACCGCCAATTTGGCGAGGTGGCCAAAGGCCGGAATCCTCGAAACCTCGGCGCCCAGGATGCGCCTTCTGTCCTCGTCGATAGCAATCGTGACGGAAAGGGGTTTTAGTTTGGAATTTTCTTTAGTGATGAGGTCATCAATTTGGATATTATAGATGCGCCCTTTGAGTTTTTTTAATTCCTTATCATTTTTTCTACGACAAATTTTCGCGAGAATGGGGAGTTTTCTCGCTACAGTTTTGTGGTTTACGTTGAGTAAGAAGGCCGATCGCCTTAAGGACATAGAGGAGGAGAGGTGCTTTAAAAGTGTGGCGTGGATGCGTCTTTTTTTGTGCCGATAAAAGTCGGAAAAAGTCTCCGATGAAAAGCGCGTTCGACAGTTTTTACATCGAAATCGTTGAATGGTTTTTGAGTCATCTTTTCGCCAAAAAGTTCCATCTCTAATGACAAATTCTGGGGCAGCGCAAATGGGGTTGGGGCATGTTCGTTTCATGACCCTCGAATTGCAAGAATTTAGGCGAGGATGAAAAACGTAAAGCCATGAAATAAGTGGAGATCAACGCCTGCCGGAAAATAAATTTCCGGATCAAATGGTAAAAATGATGGATTTACGGCACCAGTTAACTGGGGCAGTTAGAAAACTTTATGGATAGGAAAAATTTCTTTTGAAGAGCATATTATGATCCTCGACCAGTGGGAAAAAATCAGTCCCACTTTAAAATATTTTCCAAAACAACTTGAAGAGAACCGAGCACTGGAAAGATTAAGAAAACTCAAAGAGTTATCTTTCAGCTTGTTTAATCATAAATTCCTGTAGGTCGAACCCGGAAATCAATTCAGGAGACTGAATTCCGTATTCGTAATGCCTTCAGATCCCATGCCTTTATAAAAAGATAGAGTGGATCTTTCGACTTTTAAATAAGAAGTGGTGAGCATCAAAAGATGCAGTGTTTCATTATCAGCTGGCACCGAAACTGCATGAGAGCAACGACACATAAGGGCAAACAACTTTACCCGACATGACATATCGGTTTTTATCGGTAAACCATTTTCAGATAATTCCTTACCTGTCACAAATGGTAATGCAGGAACGTCTTGAGAGACGGAAGATTTAATTTATAATGTATTAAATAAATAACTTTTTTAAAGGATTAGCATGAAACACATCTCTTTTCTGACACTTGCGGTACTCCTCTCTTTTTCTTCTTGTTCACACTTGAGCAGTCCATGCTGCAAGAACAAAAATGTAGCCCAATGTACAAAAGAAAAATGTGACAAACCTTGTTGCGATAAAGAGATGAAGTGCAAAGATGGATCGTGCGCTAAAAAGGCGGAAGCCAAGTGTCAGGGTGATTCTTGCAATAAAAAATCATAATTTCAGGTTTTCTGATTAATTCCAACCGCACCTCTTGCCGGGCGGTTGGTTGAATTATTTTTCAACGCAACTTATCTCCCACATTTATACGCCTCTCCCCTTACAACATCTGTAGCAACTGGAATAAATGGGGTGAGAACGGTATCAGCGCCAACTTGAGCGGCAGCGATTTTAACTTTATTTAACCACTCAATTCGAGACATAAACGGTCCAACGACCCTGATACTCTGAACTTTCAGGCAATCTTTTACGTCTTCCTGACTATTAGTTATTTTAATTTTTTCGAGATCATACTTTAAGAAACTGCAACCCTGGATTAGGAGCAAGCTGAATAATGAAAGTTGCGAAATATTCATTTTAGTTATTCTCCTTAAAGAATTTTTGAATGAGGAAAATCCTTTTTCATTTCTTTCAAAAGACTCTTCAAATGATCTTCACCTTTCGTTTCCAGGGTGAAAATAACATTGGTTCCAGTAATTCCAACATTTGCGGAATCACGGTCATGCACAACCTGGAGAATATTTGCTCCCTGGGTCTTAATAACCCCTGTGAGTTGGTGAAGAATTCCAGGCCTGTCAGCTATAGGGATTGATATGCGGACTTTCCTGTGGGATTCGATCAGTCCGCGATCAATAATTCGTTCCAAAAGATTGACATCAATATTGCCGCCACAAACGACCAGCACAATTTTTTTGTTTAAAAACTTTTTGGAATCTTTTTGATAGAGTTGATCAAACAATGCCAAAGGAAGTGCTCCTGCACCTTCTGCAATGACTCTGGCCTTTTCCATCAATTGAAGAATGGCCCAAGCCATTTTTTCATCATCAACAGCGAAAGAAGAATCAACGACAGTGCGAAGAGATTTAAACATTTCAGGTGCAACTTTTTTAACTCTTATTCCGTCGGCAAAAGTTTCGGCCTGTTCAATAGATTGAATTTTTCCCGTATTTAATGAATTCACCATCGGGCTGCAGCCACTTGCCTGGCCGGCGATGATTTTTGCTTTTGATTTACTTCCTTTAATCACCTGACCCATCCCGGAAACCAGACCGCCGCCTCCTATCGATGAAAAAATAAAATCCATATCAGGAATTTGCTCCAAAAGTTCAAAGGCAACCGTACCCTGGCCGGCGATGACTTTGGGGTCATTATAGGGATGAACGAAAGTGATCTTCTGATTTTTCATCAATTTCTCTGCGTGTTGAAAACAATCTTCGATACTAGTTCCATGCAAAATAACTTTAGCCCCTAAAGATTCCGTATTCCTGATTTTTGTTAAAGGGGATCCTTCAGGCATAATGATCGTGGCCTTAACATTAAATTTAGCAGCGGCCCAGGCAACACCTTGAGCATGATTACCGGCACTGACCGCCAGAACTCCATGTTTTTTTTCTGATTGAGCAAGACTTGAAATTTTATAAGTCGCTCCCCTCATTTTGAATGATCCAATGGGAAGCATGTTTTCAAGTTTTAAATAAATCTGACAACCATATTGCTTTGAAAGCCATTCATTATAAACCAATGGCGTAGGACTAATTATTTTTTTTAAAACAGCATAAGCATTTTTAAACTCTTTATAGTCAAGAATCATAATTGTCCTTTAAGAAATAAATACCTTAAATCCCAGAAGATTTGCCCTCCTAGGAGGAAGAAAATGAGTGCCGAAAAAAGCAGCAGCCATCTGTCGGGGATTTTTTTAAAAAATTGACCAATAAAATAGAATAAACCACAGAATAAAAAAGTGATGATTCCCACTTCCAGTGATGCGTAGTGGGCCATCGGAAGAGTTGCCAGACTGACTCCTGAGGCTAACGCATCAAGACTAGTGGCAAAGGCGAGAATCAGGACAGGAAAAATCCCCCACTCAATTTTCTTATCATTTGAAATGGAACTTTCAAGCACACACTTAAACGCCAATCCAAAAAAGATAAGACCGACTGCTAATTGAAAATAATAACCAAAACTCGAAAATGTAAAGAGGTATCCAGCATAACTGCCAAGCCAGAGCATACCAAATTGAAACAATCCAAAAATCAGGGAAATGATTAAACCATTTTTAATCTTGTTTTTGGGTAAATCTCTTTCATGGAGGAGACTCAAAGCAAAAGTCACGACCGCTGCATCCACCGACAAGGCCAGACCAAGTATCAATATTTCCGTCGAAGGCATGATAGAACTTCCTTTCTAGTCTCATATTTCATCATCTAAGTGGTGAAAAAGCAAAGTGATCATGCTAGACTTAAAAAATGAAAGGTTT
>CAXNNO010000082.1:0-8103 GCA_964203555.1 Bacteriovoracales bacterium | reverse complement strand
GGGTATCTCAACTATTACCTGATGGATGCTGCCAGCCTATTACATGTTGAGGCCCTGGATCTTCATCCGGGCGAGAAAGTGGTTGATCTCTGTTCTGCCCCGTGCGGAAAAAGTTTTCTGTGTTCTCTGAAGCTCCGTAACCAGGGATTACTCGTCTCTAACGATCGTTCGGCCGCCAGAAGGGCAAGAATTCATCGCATCTTTGATGATTATCTTCCTAAAACTGAACATAAAAATCACACGATTACTGCTCATGATGCCACTAAATGGAGCCTCTATCAAAAATCAATTTATGATAAGGCCCTTTTGGATGCACCCTGTTCTTCTGAGAGACATGTCCTTGAGGATTCCAAGGAATTATCCATCTGGGCACCTGGAAGAACAAAGGCGATCGCCATCACCCAGTTTGCCATGCTTGCATCCGCGTTGGACATTGTGAAAGTAGGTGGAACTGTTGTGTATTCAACCTGTGCTCTCTCGAGGCTGGAAAACGATGAGGTCATCAAAAAACTTTATCAAAAGCGCGCCGGAAGATTTGAGCTTATCAGGAAAGAATTTCCCTTTGGTGAACCCACGGAATTTGGATGGCAGGTACTGCCGGACACAACTGGTTGGGGTCCGTTTTACTTAGCAGTCGTCAAAAGAATTAAATAACTTGTTAAAGATTCCAGTTAATAATGACCTGTCCATGATCTTTAAGATATTTATTTGCCAGTGAAAAAGGTTTTGAACCCAGAAATCCCCGATGGCAGGACAGAGGGGAGGGGTGAGGTGACCTCAAAATAAGATGTTTATGTGGATCTACTTTTGATGCTTTTTTCTGGGCCGAATTTCCCCACAAGATGAATACAAGGTTTTCTTTTTCAGAGTTAAGAACCTCAATAACCGTATCCGTAAAAATTTCCCATCCTTTTTTATGATGGCTTCCGGCCTTGTTATCTTCGACAGTCAAAACAGCATTGAGAAGCAGTACACCCTGCTTCGCCCAACCTTCAAGGCAACCATGAGGGGGTAGGTCTATGCCCAAGTCATCTTTTAAGTCCTTAAATATATTGACTAGGGAGGGGGGTGGTTTGATTCCCTTTTTGACAGAGAAACTAAGGCCATGGGCCTGGTCAGCACCATGATAGGGATCTTGCCCCAAGATGATAACTTTCACATTTTCGAGGGGGGTCATGTGAAATGCATCAAAAATCTGATCCTGATCGGGATAAATATTTTTCCCGGAATCCTTTTCCTCCTTGAGGAACTGCATGAGTTCTATCATGTAGGGTTTTTTAAATTCCTCTTTTAAATGGAGTGCCCAGGACTTGTTGATTTTATTTTTCATACAATTTTATTAACTTTATTAGTCTGTTTTGGTCAGGATCTTGGCTTATGGCCCAGAAATTCTTAAGATAAATCCATGAATGCTAAAAGATATGTCATTTGCGATATTGAGGCAACTGGATTGGATACAGACAGGGATATCATCGAGATCGCTTTGATCACATGGCAAGACGATCGTATTGTGGAAATTTATGAAACTCTTATTAATCCCCTTCGGCCTGTTCCAGAATTCATATCAAATCTGACGTCCATCACAAATCGTGAATTAAAAGAAGCTCCCAAATTTTATGAAGTAGCCGATGCCATTCACTCGAGGCTTGAGGGAGCTGTTTTTGTTTCGCATAAAACTGAATTTGATCTCGAACTTTTGAAAAAAAAATTCGAAGAAATGGGTCAGGAACTAAAAGTAAAAAACTTTTGCACTTTAAAGGTCGCCCAACTTGAAATTCCGGGTCTCAAAAATTACAACCTCGATGCTCTTTGTAGCTTCTTTGGAATAAAAATTTCAAATCGTCATCGGGCAGTTGGAGATGCAAGGGCGACTCTTGAGTTGTTTAAGCAATTAATGCAGTTAAGGCTAAAAATTTATCCAAGAATTCTTTATCTTCCTCATCATGAAAAAACATTAAAGAGCATACCTTCTAAGGCCGGACTTGTTTCATTCACTGATGAGAAAGGAAAAATCCTAAGGAGTGAAGCCTCCTTTAATATGGAGAAAACCGCTAGGGAACTTTTGGCAGTCAATCAGGACAACCGGGACCTCTTAATAAAAACCTTCGCCGTCGACAGCGATGTGACGGGTTGCGCTCTTATCGCCGAGTTTAAGAAGCTTCTTACCAGTCCTTATCGGCCTCATTGGGTAATTGTTACCGAAAGTTCGAAATCTGGGGAAATCCTTTTTAAGGTTCTGCCCCTGAAAAAAGGCATGAGTGGATTGTGGTATTTTAGGGAACAGTCTGAGGCGAAAAATAAACTCAAGATTCTTATTTCAGAGCTTCGCTTGCAAAAATTTGCCTACCGGGAGACCAGTAAGTCAAAGGAAGAAGTGATCCGTCATAACTTAAAGGTTGAAAAATTATCCCGTGAGGCGAGATTTCCCAATGAGCATTTAATCATCATTGGGGAAGGCCTGACTCTTGGAGAAAGATCACTCGTTCTCATCAGAGATAATCATGTCGTCGGTTATGGCTATACAGAGGCTTCGGAGGCGGAGATTTATTTGTCGCCGGAAAAATTCATATCCAAGAGATTTTTTCATCATCTGGGAGCAGATCTGGCGGCAAAAAAATACTTAAGAATACTAAAAAATCTCAGGCAAAAAACGGAAGGCTGGAGAAGTCTCGCCGAGGTTCGCTGAAATGATCAACATTGCAAAAGCTCAATAAAAAGGTATAAAAACTTTATGAATCCTCAAAATTTTAAATCCACCAAGCGTTTCACTGGTTTCCCTTGCACCCACCGTCAATGGAAAGCCGAATCTCATTGCCGTTTTGTTCATGGCTACTCCCGGGAATTCTATTTTGAATTTGCCGCCAAGGAGCTGACAAAAGAGGGCTGGGTTGTTGATTTTGGCGGACTCAAAGAACTTAAGGCCTGGCTCGAATATATGTTTGACCATACTTTTCTCGTGGCCCAGGACGATCCACAGCTTGAAGCATTTAAGCGACTAGATCAGGAGGGTGCACTTCAGCTTCGTGTTCTACCCAATCCAGGCATGGAAGGTAGCGCACAATTTGTCTTTGAAGAAGCATCAAAATTGTTAAAAAAAATTCTTGGCGATCGTGCATGGATTACTTTGGTGCAAGTTTCCGAAAATGATAAAAACTCCGCCATCTTCACTTCGTGAACTTTTGGGATACTTTTGAGAAGGCTTCATGCCTTCCTTACAAATGTCAGTGTGAGGCGGCCCTGGATGCTTTTATCCGGCAACCATCTGCATTCTTTAGTTCGTTTGCCTACCTCATAGCTGCTGTTGCTATCTTCCGGCATATCAGGACTAAATCGACTGAATTGAAGTTATGGACACTTGTTTGTGTCGTCATGGGGCTCTCTAGCCTTTTCGGTCACTTGAGTTTTATCAGGTTTTCTTTAGCGATAGATTTTGCCTCTATTGTTCTTCTTTTAAGTTTCTTTGGGTTGTGGAATTTATTGGTCCGGCTTCGGGTCTCAGTGGTGAAAATGCTCCTGGCCTTCGGAATCTTTTACGTCGGTGTTGTTCAAATGATGTATGAGTTTGATAAGATAACAAAAATCAGCACCTGCCTTATGATTTTTGTCTTTTCATTGTGGGAAATAATGACCAAGGCCGGGTCAAGTGTCCTCGGTAAAAGATCTCTTTATATTTGTTTTACGAGTTTATTTGTTTCATTCGGTTTCTTCCTACTCGATGAGTTCCACGTTAACTGTCACCCTCATAGCTTTTGGCAATTTCATTCTTTGTGGCACCTCGGTTCTGCCCTTGCCATTTTCTTCTACGGGAAATGGAGATTTGAAGAAATCTTACCCCAGATTGAATGACTTCAGGATTCTCTCATGTGTGGATCACTGAAGCCCTCAAGCCACAAAAGAATGTCCCTATCCATTTCGAGCGGATTGTAATGAGGAGTATTGAGTTCAAGGAGAGCTTGGGGTGGGCCCAAGTCAGAGAGCCAACTCTTAAAATAATCCTCTCCAAAATAATGAATCATCGCAGATTTCAGGCACTTCATCAGGTGAACAGCGTAGGCGTTCATATCCGAAATAACATACTCAAACTCATCAGCAAATTTTTCATTTGTCAGATCAAAATAATCAAAAGTTTTATCCAGTAGCCCATAGAACGCAAGTTGACCCAGATAACACTCGTTATGAAAGTAGAGGTGATCGGCATGTATGAGATCATGCATGGTAAAACTTAAGGCGTCTCTTTGACCTAGAATATATTTTGAAATTCTTTCATCCATGATGACTGTGACACAACGACGTCCGATTTTCTGTTGCCTCAGAACTTCGTGGGGTCTTGGTATTCTGAACATCAGTTCCAGGTCATATGATCCTTGGGACCATTGAAGGATGGCCCGATTCACACTGACTGGGGTGGATTTAAACGAGAAGTGAGAAAAGATGTCCTGAATCGATTCTATCTCCTCCAATCTTTTCATAATATTTGGTTGAAAATCAAAGGGGAGGGACTTCCAGGAAGGACCGGGGCTTTTTTTAATGGATTGATTCAATGAACCCAGCCACGTGCCTGGGAAGCGATGAGAAAGATAGACTAGGATATAGGCGGCCGTAAAATCCGCCTGACTTATTTGAGCTGAAATAAATAAGTCATGAAAGGGTTTTATTTTTCGCAAAATCTGCGGAGCTTCACATTGAAGCTCATCTTCAGAAACCAATTTCTTCTTAAAGCGCCCTGCTCTTGAGGATGATTTTATAGGTGAATGTCCTGTCATGAGATATGATTTATCACAGTCGGCCGAGGAGGGGAATATGAATTGGTACACTTTGGAAAAGGTTTGGGCATCTGGCGGAGCTAAGACTCACATCAAAGTCCGTTTCAATGATTGGGGCCAGCAAATTAAGTATTTCATCATTTTGGGTGAAAGTTCGGACGGCAAGAGATTTGTCGGTCAATTGGATTCAGGGGAAAAAATGAGCTTCTCCAAAAAATCCCGAGGCTGGTCCCTCTATTGCACGGAAGATGAATTTCAGGCCAGGGCGGTCTGAGACTTTTTCCTGATATAAATAATTTTATCGACGTCGGCAATTAATTTCCCAGCCTCGTCTCTGATCTCTACTTTAAAGACATAATCCATTTTATTCTGGGTCTCCAGTGCTTTCTTAATTTCCTCCAGATGGGAATCTTCGAGACGGAATTCTGCATGCACTTTGCTCAATCCGGGCCTTCTAAAACGAATCGTTGCTCCCTTGTCCCACACGATATAATCCTGACCAAGGTTTTTAATTAACATCAGCATATACCAGGGATCAACCATGGCGTAGAGGGACCCACCGAATTGGGTACCCAAGTAATTTTTGTTATAAAAAGTCAGTCTCATTGAAACCTTAGCATGCCTGAAATCTTTACTCATGCTTTCAAGTTTGACTCCGGCCCCGAGGAATGGGCCGTAAAAGTTGATCAATTTTTCAAGAAATTTTTGTCTTAATTTCGACGTATTTATCATAGAACCTTTACGTGTGATTCGGCGTGAGCGATGAGTTCACCATCCGGTGATTTAACATCCGCACGCATGAAAATAAAATTTTTAGTCTTCTTTAAAATGACGGCTTCGATAAAGCAAACCCCCATGTCCTCCGTAAGTGATCCAAGAAAAGTCACATTCATGGATAAAGTGATACAGGGACCATTTGCAGTTATATAGGATAGTGGCCCAAAGACTTCATCAATACAGGCCGCAAGCATCCCACCTTGATACAAACCAACTGGATTTGTGAATCTCTTCTGAAATGGCACTTTTGCAGTCATCTTAATACTTGGAATAATTTCTGTGTACTCCAAACCCAATTCCTCCAAGGTTGGTGGAGGAAGTATGATATTTTTTGTGGGAAAAGATTTTAACTTTTCGAGCCAGTTTTTATGAACACTCATTTTTTTATACTTTTAAGGTAAGATTTAAGATTTTTAACAACGAGTTTTGGATTTTCATTGATTCTTGCCAGTTGAATACTTCCCTGGATAAGCGCCATGGTGCCGATAACCGCATCTATTTTTGGAATTCTAATATCAATTTCTTTGAAAAGGTTCGTTAGCCAGGATTTCTGAAGTTCGTGAAGTTTCTTTATCTCACTCTGAAGATCGGCCCCCACAAGATGCCACTCTAAACTTAGGGCCCCGACCGGACACACTCTGTTTTTCTCGCAAATCCAGGTCGTGAGCTTTTGGGCATAATTTAGAATTTGTTTTTCATGGGGCAGGTGTTCATATTTTTTTACCCAACTGGTAAAAGATGACTGATAAAAGCGATAAAGTTCGACAGCAAGGGCATTCTTTGAGGGAAAGTGGTGAAAGAGGCTTGATTTCTTTATATCAAGGCTCGTTGCAAGCTCCTGAAGACTAAAGCCGTTCAGACCCTTGGCAAGAAGCATTCGACTTGCTTCATGTAATAATTGGGTTTTGGTGTTTCCAGTGGACATAGAAAAGTTTTCCTCTTAAACTATGCTAACCTACCGACCGGTAGGTTGTCCAGGGGGAAGTGATGAGAAAAGTAGCAGTTATTAATGGATCCAGGACCCCATTTGTAAAATCGATGACAAGTTATCAGGGTGCCTCTAACCAGGATCTCCTCCTTGCAGCGTTAAATGATCTGGTGATGAAAAATAATCTTGAGGGAAAGACCCTTGGCGATGTGATAACGGGAACAGTGATGAATCACCCCCTTGACTGGAATCTCGCCCGCGAAGTGGTGATGGGCTCAAAACTTTCAAAACAAACTCCAGGACTTAATATTCAACGGGCCTGCGGAACAGGGCTTGAAGCGGCCAATTTAGTCGCCTTGAAAATCGCCACTGGTCAGATCGATTCGGGAATCGCCGGCGGCTCAGATACTAATTCGGATATTCCGCTAATAGGTCAGAGAAAACTAACTCACTGGCTGATCAGATTAAAAAATGCCAAATCCCTCGTTCAGAAAATAAAGGTTATCTCAGGCCTTAATCTAAAAATACTTATGCCACAATTTCCAGCGATCGTTGAGCCAAGAACTGGTCTGTCGATGGGAGAGCATGCAGAGCTGATGGTTAAAGAATGGAATATTTCAAGAAGTGATCAAGATCAACTTGCTTACGAATCTCACCAAAAGGCGGCCCTTGCTTATGAAGATGGATTTCATAAAGATCTCATGTCTTGTTTTCAGAAAGTCACAAAAGATACCATCATCAGGAAAGAAACTACCCTGAGTAAGTTAGCACAATTAAAACCCGTTTTTGATACCTCTCTTTTAGGATCACTAACTGCAGGTAATTCAACCCCGCTGACGGATGGGGCCTCAGTTGTTTTGATGTGCTCGGAAGAATTTGCAAAACTAAATAATCTTGAAGTGGCCGCCTATTTCAAAGACTGTGAAGTCGCTTCTGTGGATTTTACTCACGGGGCGGGGTTACTCATGGCGCCAACGTTAGCTGTTTCGAGGCTTCTTGAAAGAAATAAAATGACTCTTCAGGATTTTGACTATTACGAAATTCATGAGGCCTTTGCAGGCCAGGTTCTTTGCACATTGAAGGCGTGGGAGGATGCAGACTATTGCCAAAAAGTTTTAAACCGTCAAAAACCAATGGGTGCCATTGAGAGAAGTAAAATGAATGTGAAAGGTGGAAGTCTCGCCTTGGGTCATCCTTTTGCAGCAACCGGAGGAAGAATTATTGCGACTTGTGCCAAGCTTTTGAAAGAGAGGGGTCACGGGAAAGTACTCATTTCGATCTGTACGGCAGGGGGGATGGGTGTTGCGGCGATTATAGAGAGGTGAGATTCTTCAAACCGATAGTATCTCACGGGCCACCTTAAAAGTATTAACATGGGCCTGAACGGTAAGATCTATTGGTTTGGCGTAACCTCCGCCTATCGCCATAGCAAGTGGAAAACCTTTTGAGAATTCAAAGACGATTTTATCCCTGGCCTTGAGTCCCTCGAAAGAAAGGTCAAAGGTGCCCAGGGAATCTTCTTTCAAATTATCGACTCCGGCCTGATAAAAAATGATATCAAAATCAAAATCAATTAAGGACAGTCCATGTCTTAACGCCGATAGGTAGTCGGCGTCGTTTTTTTTTTCGGGCAGA
>CAXNNO010000081.1:0-8122 GCA_964203555.1 Bacteriovoracales bacterium | reverse complement strand
AGTTAATAAATCTCTCTTTTTGAGATTTCAAGGAATTTGGGAGTAACTCCACTGTCAAAACGGGTATTCCCCTCTCATCCCAGGCCCAGCGGCCAAGGCTACCAGGATAAGTCCCTAGTCTCTTCCAAGGTAGAAGTTTCGAAATAGGCCGCTTAGTCGCCCCATCGAAATCAAAAAGACCATAAGGAGTGTGAAGAGAAACTATCAAATGAGGCCTGAAATTTTCTATATGTTCAACAAGACATTTAACTTCAGGTTCGCTCCCCGGTGAATCTCCAGGAAACCGCCTAGGATCACTCTTTTGATGCTCCCGCCAATGTCTTGGCCCTAATTCTTTCCAGTCCTTTGTAGGGAAGTTCCGATTGAGGTCTATCCGATTAGCGTTCATTCTTGTCTTAAGGGTTGTGCCATCGGGATTTGCAATCGGAATAATTCGCCAATGATTTGAAGGGAATTTTATTTTTTTTAAGCGATCGATCCAGAAATGAGTTAATTCTCCAGATTCAGGTTCATCCCCATGGATTTGCCCAATGACGAGAATGCGATGTTTGTGACCGCTCTCTCGTGCAACAAAATCGTGATGCTCAATTGAAGTCCCTTGAACTGAAAGACAAGGTTCAGCTGCAAATGCAGCTGATAAAAAATTAAAAAGTAAAATTTGCCATAAAACCATTCTGAAATCCTAGCAGAAAGTCATTCTCCCGAAAACTCATATAACAAAGGTCGGCCTCAAATGAACTTCTCCAAAGGCACTGACTGGAGTCTGCCTCCCAGATGGCAGCCGTTGATTTATCTTCCTGCACAAGGAAAAGTGACCTTGAAGGATGTGCCTTTACTAAAAGAGGTTCGGAATGGAGATTCTCAACCGTTAACGTTGAATACTCATCAAAACGAGAACTTTCAGCTTTCATAAAAATAAGTTGGTTAAAATAGCTTAGGGCGACCTTATCATCAGATGTCGTGCCTAGAATTTTAAGGCCATTACCAGTGGCATGAGTCATGTAGGGTTCAGTAAGTCTCGTATTCAAATTAACAAGTCCGATCTCTCCATGCGGTAAAATAAAGTGGAAGGTATTATTCTTTGGGAGATAGGTACAACTTGTAAAAGGCAAAACATCGCTGGTTAAAAGTTCAAACCTACCATCCTTCATCAAAAGAAACCACGCCGTTTTAGTCATAACGAGAAGAGTTTCACCACATGACCAGATCATTTCGACCTGGTGAAAATCTTTTACAAGTACTGGAAAATCTTTTTTAAATGTCCAATGGTAAAGCCTTTCGTTATTAACAAAGAATAATTTATCATTCCACGTACTAGGATGTTTCACTTTTGAGAGGATATCAATGAGTGGAACTTTAAAATCCGAATAATAAAACTTACCATCTAGTGAAGTTAATATCGAAAATTGATTAAAGTCTAAAGCGTCAGAGAAACCAATTTTGCTTAATCTTTGAACTCCAAGTTGGGCGCCATTTCTATTAAAAAAGTAAAAAACACCCTCTCCATCAAAAACGCCAAAATCTTCTCGCTCATTTCGAAGCGAAGAGATGGGATACCCATTCAAAGTGAATGTGGCGCTTCTAATTATATTCACTAGCTAAAACACTTTTTGAATGTGTCTTCAATGAGCTGCTGGTCTAGGTTATTTCCAATGGCCACAAGAACACTTCGGCGTTTTTCTTCCGGTTTCCAGTCTTTACCAGAAGTGTAATCGATCATTGAGTGGACCCCTTGGAAAATAAGTTTTTCCTTTCTTCCTTTGATAGCAACAATCCCTTTAAGACGGTAGAGATCATTACCTCGCTCATTGGTGAACATATTAAGCCAGAATTCAAGCATCATTGAGTTTGCCTCTGCGTCTTCAATCTCTACCGATATCGACTCAACTCCTTCCTCATGAAGAGCGATTTCTTCATCGTCCTCGCGCTTGATAGAAAAGCGTGGTCGATTTTGAGGAACAAAGGATAGAGTCTTAAGGATTCCTGATTCTTGGTGCATATTGATTTCTAGAATTTTTGTCAAATCCACTTCACCCCTTGTGGAGGAGACGACCTCAACTTTTGGATTCAGTGCTAAAACTCGATTCATCACTGACTCTAAATCAGCAACAGAAACCAAATCTCTTTTCGAAATAACAACTTTATCTGCAAAAAAAATCTGTCTCTTAACCTCAGGTGATCTCTCTATTTGTACTTGAAAGTTTTTTGCATCAACGAGCGTAATGACTCCATCGAGATAGTAATCTTTTTTTAAGCTCGCCTCTGCCAAAAACGTTTGGATGACTGGGGCCGGATCAGCGACACCCGTTGTTTCAACTATAATTCTATCAAATTTATTTTTCCTCTTAGTTAGACCTTGAAGAATCCTGACGAGATCCCCTCTGACTGAACAGCAAACACATCCATTATTCATCTCAAAGATTTCTTCATCGGTTTGAATGACAATGTCCTGATCGACTCCAACTTCGCCGAATTCATTTTCTATGACTGCCATCTTTTTTCCGTGATTGGCGGTCAGAATATAGTTGAGAAGGGTCGTTTTGCCGCTACCAAGGTAGCCTGTTAAAATCGTGACTGGTACTCCACTCATATCTTCTCCTAATGGACGATAAGCACAACGCCCGTGATGAACATAATGCCAAATCTTATCCAGAGTAATTTCTTCTCAAATCCAGGTTTTTTTACGACCTTGAGCCACGACATGGATCTCACGATCAGCCAAGTTGTAAGGGTAACACTTATGAGTAGGCCTAAAGAAAAGAGGAAAATCGAATAGATTCCCCGCATGTATTGTCCATCAGTAATATTGGCCAAATACATAGCAACGGCCGAGCCACAAGGAACGAGGCCCCCACTAATGCCCATTAAAAAACTAAACTTCACCTGTTTCCAAGTTGAATTAATATTGCTGAGTTCTTTCAAGCTAACCTTCGTTTCCTCACAGCATTCCTCATCACCTTTTAATTCTTTGTAAAGAACCCAGCAGGCCAAGGCAATGATCACAATTCCAGCAAACTTGGAGAAGAAATGAAGCCCCTCTTCTGAGTTTTGCATGTCAAAAACTGTCATCCCTGACTGAACCAGTAAGGCGACGACAAAAATGAGCGTTCCGTGAGTGATGGCATTGGCGAGTCCAAGGCTCAAGGCCGGAAGCCAACTACCCCTCTGGCCTATGAGATAGCCAATGATGGCCGTTTTTCCGTGCCCAGGTTCAAGAGCATGAAACATACCAAGAAGAAAAGCTGAATAAAGTCCAATATTATTAGTCATAATTATTTGCAAGTTAGTTGCATTTTTTATACTCTTTACTCATGTTAGGCAACATATTTTATTTTCTTTCTTTATTTGTCTTATTGAACTCATTTCCCTCGATGGCACAAGAGCTTGCTAGATTGGATAGCTTTGGGATCGAGAAAATCAACACGCCAGATCTATTAGTTAATCTTTACGTCACTGAGAACTGTTCTGTTTGTCAGCAGCAGGTTGATGCCATTAAAGAATGTGTTGCAACCGAGAGAGTAGCCGCATTCATGGAGGGGCCAAACGAAGAAAAACTTCGTACCGATGTTAGGAGAAAAAACATTCCCTTTAAGACATATCTTCTAAATGAAACCACAAAGAATGATTTGGGCTTTGGGATTGCAAGTCCATCAATCACGATTAGGGCGAAGGGCAGATTAAAAAATTATATTGGGCTACAAACTTGTAATCAAATTACAGAGGCGATCAAAGTTGGTAATTTAGACCCGCATAAGTAACTCTGCCCTCTAAAGACCCCCAGATATGACGGTTATCAAGATGGACATAATCTCCATGGACTCTCCAGCAAACGCTTTCGGAGCAATGAGAATTAGAAATAAACTAATTAACGGTAGACTGTGAATTTTCATAACGAGTTCCTCCTTTAGGATCTTTTAAGTCAAATAATTGAACATTTAGTTGGTATAAAGCATTCGAGTCCTGACCTCTTTGAGAATGCTGGCCAATGAGATCAGTGACATTTTGAAAAAAATCTTGAACTAATTCCTGAAGCTTCGGTAAATCTTCGCGCAAGATAGACATCGTCTTGCCAGTCACATACCTCTGCTCCACCGGCTGCTCATCAATGCTCTTGATGGCCTTATTGATCATCTGCTTATGAAAGTGCCTAAGAGCGTGGTTGGGCCCTTTTGATGTCGGCATGACAAGCTTTGAGTGAGTCTTTACCCAGTGCCTGCCCTCACGTTTTAATAATCCCAAGCGCTCCAAACGCTCCAAAGCAAGCTTGGCTTCAATGGTACTGATGCCAAGGTAGGATCCAATCGAAGCTGCCGAAGTGAGCTTCGGTGCGATGAATGTAAGATCCATGATCGCGAAGTGATACCACTCAGAGATGACATTAAAGACATCCGCTTGAAGGTTCACAAATTCAACCTTGGATTCTAAGGTGCCTAACTTTTCTAAGGCACGCTTTTTCTGCTCAACTTTTTTTGAGGTTTCAAACTCCACTAGCCCAACAAAAAAATCCCTCTCTCTTTTATTTTTAAACAAGGTCTCAGCAATGACTGTTGCTGAGATGATAGAGAGATGCTGTTTTCCATTAAGGACTCGGGAAAGCTGCGAGGCCTGAAGTCTTAGATCTCTTGCGAAGGCCCTCAAAGAATAGCCTGCATTAGACTTGCATCTTTGCTCAAGCTTAGAGCGGAGAAGATCACGGTAAGTAGTTTGCTGTTCAGTTGTTGTGTTCATAAACAGCTTTATATCACCAAATGACTCGATGCATATCAGTCTAGGCAACAATTCTGTTGTTATGAGGCAACACTGTGAAAGGATTACACAGAGGCTGGTCTGTGACTGGAAAGATGTCGCCTAGATTTAAACACTTGGCCAAGTATTACTCGAGACTTCCCCAATCTACACTAGCTCTTTGCTTTTTTTTGGGATTCTTATAATTTTTTGTACTTCCATCAATCCGCTGAGATTTACACTTAAATCTATATTCTTCATGGGGATTGTTCTTAAGTTTCCCCTGTTCACAAATTCTGCGTCTCCATCTTTTAAAACTTCGATAGTCCAAACTGAATCGCATAAAATCTACGAGTTCAGAGGGATTGAGATCAAACTGCAACTCAATCGCTTCATAGCTTGTTCGGTCCTCCCATGCCATTCTTATAATTCGATCAACTTGTTCTAGGTTAAAATTATCAAACTTCGCTTTTAATTTTCGAGAAATACTCATATATACACCTGTTAAGAAGTTTTAAAAATTAGTATGGGAGTTTAAAAATTTATCTAACTGATCTAGATCTGATAAAATAATAATTTGTCTTTCTGTCTTTATTTTACTTATTTCTCCTGCATTACTTCCTCCAACACAAAACGTAACTTTCCTTGGAAGCCTTCTGTCTAACTCATTTACATAATCTTGTGCTGAAATAATCTCTCTTTGTTTAGGGAGTGTCATGAGTCCTAAAACGATATAATCGCTTTTAAAATGCAAGGACGCTTCAATTAGATCATTTAAAGGCATGTTGGGCCCAAGATAAAATGTCTGGTAACGATAAAGATTACATAAGATGCCAGATAACATGATACCAAATTCATGAACATCTCCTTCTCTTGTAGTGAGTATCACTTTTTTAGAGTGCGTTCTTGAGGAAAAGTCATAGGGCGACAGTGACTGATTGAGATTTCCTAAATAATCTCTTAATAACGAGGAAAGAATATGTTCTTGAGTAATTGATAAGACTTTTTCAGAGATCATATGTCCCACTTTAACAAGAAGTGGCCCAATAAGGTTAATCACAATTTCTTTACTACTGAGTTCAAAACGTGCTTTTTGCAAACTTTGATTAAGTTTCTCCAGATTAAATTTTTCAAGAGCATTGATAATATCAGTTAAAAAATTTTCTGTTTGTAATGAAGTGGCAGAAATTTCAACCATCTCGGGTGAAAGCGAGGAGCGAAGCATCTTTTTCAGGGCCGGAGTTGGTAAAGAGGCAATTCGTCCGATTGTATGTCCTTCTTTCACAAGGGCCCATAGAACCTTGATCCGCTCAACTTCTTTTAGAGAATACACTCTTCGCCCATTCTCATCTCGTCCGGGTGTGACAGCTTCGTATCGCCTCTCCCATCCCCTTAGCGTATTTTCATTAATTCCTACAAGCCTAGTTAGTGCCGTAAGATTCATACTTTCCATCATTACCCTCTTGATTACTCGAACAACTTTTGAACAACTTACATTATCTTCATAAGTTGTGCAATATCGCTAATAAAAAGGATGTCAAAAATGAATAAGCCTGGCCATTTTGATTATGATTCAGACCATGTGAGACTGGCCGGAGAGCTGATTCTCAAATCTGTCGGTGAAGACTTAAATAGAGAAGGTCTTCAAAAAACCCCTCACCGCTTTTCCAAGGCCATAGGCGAGGTATGCTCTGGCTATGGTCTGACTCCGGAACTTGCAGTAGGAGAAGGAATATTTCCTGCAGAAGGAAAAGGTCTTGTTAGTGTAAAAGATATATCTTTTTTTAGCCTCTGCGAGCATCACATGCTTCCTTTCTGGGGAGAAGTGAGTGTTGCCTACTATCCCAACGATAAAATCGTAGGGCTCTCAAAAATACCTCGCCTGGTTGAGGTATTTGCAAAAAGACTACAAGTTCAAGAACGCCTGACAAATCAAGTGGCACATAGTTTATTTAACCTTATACAACCTAGGGCCGTGGCTGTTAAGATCTTAGGCTGTCATATGTGTATGATGATGAGGGGAGTAAAAAAAACGGGATCAGAGACTCTCACTGAATTCGCTCTAGGAATGGAGAACTTAACTCAAGATGAAACATCTAGAATGTGGAAATCAATAGATTAACAGAGGTATACAAATGATTAATTATCCAGTGTCATTTTTTGGTGAAAGTCTTTCAACTTCTGGCATTGCATCACCCTGGAAAGTGAAGTCTTCGCATTTTAATAGTACATGTTCAATACCAAAAGAGTTTGAAGGTCCTGGGAGCGATTTAAGTCCTGAGGACTATTTTTTGTTAGCTCTTCAAAACTGTTTTGTAGCTACATTTAAAGTTTTTGCAAAATACTCTGCACTGGAATTTGAAGAGCTCCTGGTGCACGCGGAGCTTGTCGTGGATAAGGATAGTGACGCTAAACCTTTTATGAAACTACTCAATCTTAAAATAGACCTAAAAAATGCCAGTGACCTTAAGAAGGCAACTCTATTGGTGAAAAAGACTCTTGAGAACGGTTTTATCTTAAGATCAGTAAAAACGCAGATAACAACTGAAGTCAACATCACTGTTTATCAATCATGAGATACGAACAGCTCTTCATAGGTCAAATGATGATTTCAATGGGACTCCTAACCCTTATATGGATTATTCAGATCCTGCATTATCCAATCTTTAAATATATTGATGATGAGCTTTTTCCTCAGGCCATGGAGATGCATCAAAAGAAAATTTCTTTTGTGGTCGTACCGATGATGATCCTTGAGGCCATACTATCAACGATGATGGCCTTTATTGGCAGTTATATGGATATTATTATTCTAATGTTAGTGATCGGAATTTGGACTTGTACTTTTTTAATTCAGGTCCCACTTCATAAGAAACTTCTCTTAAAAAAGAATTACCTACATATTGATCATTTAGTTAGAACAAATTGGATTAGAACGTTCTTGTGGAGTATTAAATTTATATTTTTAGGCCAACAATTTATTAAACTAAATAATCTTCATGACGGCTTCTAACAACTTATTGCCTTTCTTCATAAGGGCCGACATTTTTTTTATTTGTTTTAAATCCAAATAGTGTTCCTCAAGTTCTTTGGCCGAAAGGCCATTCAAACTCTGAAAAGCACTCTGTATTTTGTTCATCATTACTTTTTCACGACTACGGATGATTTTTTTTATGACATTCGTAATTTCCGGATTTGAAAGATAAGTACGAGTTCCAGACTCACTCAAGGGACCTCTAATCAGAACTTCATGTTCAAGTAATTCATTGAGACTCATGCTGGCCAAGGCTTTTGAAATACGCATTCTGCTCATAAGCCCCTGAGCATCTATGGGTATGTTGCTTAAATAGACATGGAGCCAGATTTTTCCATGAATTTTCTTAAAACCCCAATATTC
>CAXNNO010000080.1:0-8137 GCA_964203555.1 Bacteriovoracales bacterium | reverse complement strand
CTAAAGAAGAGCATGGACATCGATGGTGCCGTCAAAGAACTCCATGCAGAAATTAATCCCATCAGTGATCTCAGGGCCTCAAGTGCCTATAGGCACATTTTAATTGAAAATTATTTCAGAAAATTTTTCTCAGAGGTTAGATCATGAGTCTACCCCACGATTACGCTCATACCCATGTCTGTGGAGAAAGTGAATTCATCGATGACCGGCCGGTCATGAAAAACGAACTTTTTTGTGATGTTTTTTTCTCCTCCCGGGCCCATGCCCTGATTAAGAGAGTGGACTTTACTGAGGTCCTCAAAATGCCCGGAGTCGTGGCGATCTTCACCGGTCATGACTTTGCCCATAATTTGTGGGGAACTATTTTTAAGGATCAGCCCATCCTTGCTACTGATAAAGTTAATTATGCGGGAGAAGGCATCGCCCTCATCATTGCCAAGGGCCGGGAAGAGGCCCAGAGGGCGAAGGAAAAAGTTATCATCGAATACACTGACCTCGCCCCAATCATGAGTATTGCTGAGGCAAGGGCAGCGGAATCATTTATTATACCCGCCAGAAAGATTGAACGGGGTGAAGTTGATCAGGCGATGAAAAAAGCACCTCTTCAAATCGAGGGAAAAATCACGATTCAGGGGCATGATCACTTTTACCTTGAGTCTCAGGCCTCTATTGCCTACCCCTTGGAAGATGGACAGATTGAAATCCATTCCTCATCTCAGCATCCGACTGAAACTCAGCATGTTGTCGCCCACGCCTTGGGTCTTCCGGATAAAGACGTCGTCTGTCAGGTGAAACGTATGGGAGGCGGGTTCGGAGGAAAAGAATCTCAATCCGCTCCTTTTGCCGCGATGGCCGCTCTCGCGGCGGTAAAATTAAAGTGTCCGGTTCGCCTTTGTCTGACTAAAGACGACGACATGATTATGACCGGTAAAAGAAATCCATTTTCAAATGAATACAAAGTTGGATTTGATCAGGATGGAAGAATTCTCTCACTGGATGTGAAACTCTTTTCTGATGCCGGGGCCTACGCGGATTTGTCGACCTCGATCATGGAAAGGGCGATGCTCCACACGGACAATGCCTATTTTATCCCCAACATGAGAGTCACGGGTCAGGTTTGTCGAACCAATTATCACTCTCACACGGCCTTCAGAGGATTTGGCGGGCCGAAGGGTGTCGCGACGATAGAAAAAATCATTGAAGAGATTGCTCATTTATTAAAAAAAGATCCCGTAGAGATAAGAAAGATTAACTTGTATTCAGATCAGGATGGAAGAAATATCACTCACTACAAACAAGTCTTTAAAAATAACTGTTTGAACCGGCTGATCACTGACCTGGAAAAAGATTGTGATTACAAAAAAAGACGACACGAAATAGAGCTCTTCAATAAGAGCAATAAAGAAACTCTGAGAGGGATTTCTCTAACACCGGTGAAGTTTGGAATTTCTTTTACCACGAGATTTCTCAATCAGGGAAATGCGCTGGTGATTGTTCACAATGATGGCTCCCTCCAGATTGCAACTGGTGCAACGGAAATGGGTCAGGGTGTGAACGCCCGGATTTCAGAATTAGTAACAAGCGAATTGGGGCTCTCCAGAGACATGGCCCGAGTCATGCCAACGAGAACGGATAAAAATGCCAACACCTCTCCGACGGCCGCTTCTGCCGGGACTGACCTTAATGGTGCTGCTGCTCTTCTGGCGACTCGTAAAATCAAGAAAAGACTCTCTGAACTCGCTTTAAAATTATTATCCATTCCAAAGGAAAGATGGGCATCAAAGACCGCGGGCCTTGGTTCTCAGGCGGAAGTGGAACTTGATGATCCCTACCTCAATGAAAACGATCCCAACGAGGGGGCAGAATGGGCCTCCGGGAAGGCGACCTATTTTGATATTCAATTTGAGGATGGGTGGGTATTTCATCCGGAGCATCTGGATAAAAAAATTGAATTTAAATACCTTGTTCTTGAGGCCTACTTGAATCGGGTTTCACTTTCAGATTATTCTTTTTATAAAATTCCCGGGATTGAATTCAATAAATTAACCGGAGAGGGTAATGCTTTCCTTTATTACACTCAAGGCACGGCCTGTACGGAAGTGAGTCTGGATCGCACGACTGGTGAGGTTAAAATTCTTCGCACTGATATCCTGATGGATTTGGGACGTCCTGTGAATGAGGATCTCGACCTTTGGCAGATCTCGGGAGCCTATATTCAGGGACTGGGGTGGGTAACAACTGAGAATTTATTTTATAATGATCAGGGCCTTTTATTATCTCACGCACCAAGTACTTATAAGATTCCCAGTATCCAGGACACTCCGAGAGTTTTTAATATCAAGCTTCTTGAAAATAATGAAAACTATGCCAATGTTCGGGGAACCAAGGCGGTGGGAGAGCCTCCTCTGCTTCTGGCGATTTCTGCCTGGACGTCGATTAATGATGCCTTAAGACAACTGCCTCATTACATCGCCTCCTATCCAGATGTTAGAATTCCGGCGACGTCTGAAAATGTACTACGCGCCATCATGCCTGAGCGCTTCAAGGAGTGGGAATGAATATCTGGGAGGCCTGCCAAAATTTAACCGAAGAGGGAATTTCATTTGTAATGGTAACCATGACCTCAGTCAGAGGATCCGCTCCCCAGGATGTTGGAGCGAAAATGCTGGTTAAAACGGATGGATTATTTGCGGGCACAATCGGTGGAGGAAAAGTTGAACTGGCCGCCATTAAAAAAGCTCAAGACATCCTCTCGGGAGATCAAAGTCAACCTGAGAGCGTAACGTGGAATCTTCAAAAAGATATCGGGATGAGTTGCGGAGGAGAAGTCACTCTCCTCTTTGAGCATCATCATCTCGAGAACTGGCCGATTGTTATATTTGGTGCGGGCCATGTCGCCCAGGCCCTGACTCGACTTCTTTCAAATCTTCGTTGTCAGATCACCTGCGTGGATTCAAGGCAGGAGTGGATATCAAAGCTTGAAAATGTTAAGGGCATTCACCATGATTCGCCCAAAGATCTGGTTTCTACTTTTAACCCCAAAAGTTTTTTCATCTGCATGACAATGGGACACGCCTATGATGTTCCGATACTTTTTGAGATTTCTCAACATGCTCCTCATTGCCCGTATGTCGGGGTGATTGGTAGTGATGTGAAAGGAATAAAAATCAAAAAAGAATTAAAAGACATGGGAGTGAGTGAAGATTTTATCAATAAACTACGGGTACCGATGGGCCTATCCTTGGGAAGTAATCAACCCTACGAGATTGCCATCAGTATTGCAGCAGAACTTCTCATGGTCAGGGATCAATGACTGAGTCTCAGAAAAAAATAGAAACTCTAGGAAACTATGGTGCCCTTCTTTCCTTAATTGAGGTGGGTCTTGGAAGCCTTTTACA
Organism: Bacteriovoracales bacterium; assembly: GCA_964203555.1. Lineage (GTDB taxonomy): Bacteria > Bdellovibrionota > Bacteriovoracia > Bacteriovoracales > Bacteriovoracaceae > Peredibacter. Next base: position 4,739 of record CAXNNO010000080.1, on the reverse strand, counting down.
TTCGCTTCACATTCCCTTTGCAGGAATGTTTCTCTCTCTTAATCAGGGCCATCTTCTTTGTCGGGCCACGATAAAAAGTCAGGACAAATGGATAGGATATTCCCTTTCAAATATCGCCGCTGTTTTAAAATCCCTCTCGCCAGCCGGCAATAAAATGGGGCCGATGCTAAGTCTTTCGATGCAGGGACTCCTTTTCAATGTCGGAACTCTCTTTGGGATCAACCCCTTTGGACTCTCTCTGGGAATGATTCTTCTGTCTTTCTGGTCTTTTGTTCAACCCCTGGTTACGTATTATTTATTTTTTGGTGAAAAATTATTTAACGCTGCTGAATTTTTATATGAAAAGACCCTCCCCTATCACGGAATCCAGAAGGAGCATCTCGTTTGGATCTTTATGGGCATTGTTATTCTAAAGGCCTTGGCGGGTGTGATGCTGGCACTACTGGCCTGGAGGACTCGTGGTGAGGACACGATCCAGGAAAAACTCGTGCTGCTTGCCCGACCTAAAAAAGAAATACAAGGCCATGCGGCCCTTCTAGCGGCAAAAGATCTTTTGCGACCCATGTTTTTAATCTCACTTGTCTTGACTGGAATTTTTCTTTATTTTTCGCAACATAAACTAGCGGAAATTGTCTGGATGCTTTTAAGGCCCTTGGCAGTAGCTTTTATTTTCTTTTATTTTTCTAGAACACTGACCCTGGACCGCTGGCTACTTCGCCTTCACGGGGGACGCTTTGAGGAGTTTGCAAAAGGCTGCGAGTTCGCCCTCACTAAGATTAGAAAAGTTATTTAAAAACAGAACATCCTCCTTTCTCGCTTTAAGGATTTCTTCGATAAGGTCTTCTCTTTTTTTTGTCATCTTCTCGTAGTTCTGAATATTAAACCATGCCTTGAGTGGATTGATCCAATCGCGCTTTAAGGATCGACACAAGTTTTTAAGTCGAAATCCCTCGATAACAATGACTTTATCGCAAAGAGGCAACACGAGATCATGGACTTTAGTCACATGGCCGTCCATGATCCACTGACCACCCTGAATTCTTTTTTCAACTTCTTCCCGGAGATCAAGGCCTTTCCAGAAGAATTGATCCCCCTCAATATGCGCGAGACCAAGTCTGGAAGAAATGAATTGAGCGATATGAGTTTTCCCTGCACCAGGGGCCCCCATCAGGACGATTCTCATGGTTTAAGGTTTCCCAGATCATTTAAAAAATCTTCATTTTCGAGGAGGGCGGAGAATACTTCTTCTCCCAGAATTTCTCCCGCAGAAACATCCAGGGGATGATGAACTCCACCAATGACTCTGCCCCAGGCGATGGTTCTGGCCCTGAAAAAGAACTCTTTGGTTTTGTCCGGATAGATAAGGGCAAATGCCCTTGAAGCAACATAAGCAGTGGCAGCATGACCACTGGGATAAGAACTTGAATGGTGCAAAGGAATACAGGGAGTGACTCTGGTATCTCGTTCAAAAGGACGAACTCGGGAGTATTTTTTTTTCAACAGTCTGGAAAAGGCGTTCACCTCGTTAAAAAGTCTTTCCTGGAATTCTATTAATTTTTTCGCCTCGTTAGTTGTCAAAGGGCCATAATCCCCCCCAAAAAAAGAAGTTGCGAATCCTTCCGATTCAAAGGCCGCCCTCAGACATTCGGCTTGAGTTCGCGCAGTCTGAGCAAAAATCACGGCCTGCAGATCATCGAGATCCTCCTTCGAATGAGGAACAGGAGGAGGTGGCACCTGTGATAAATCAACACTTTCCATTTTTAAGTAATACAGCTCGCGTGCCATGACAGACGAGGAGAATGCCAAAAGGAAGAGGGACAGGATGAGTCTCATTTAGAAAATGCCTTTATTCTATTTATTCCCCCACAAGGGAAAGATCTGAGTTTCAACTGTTCAATTACTTCATTTTGAGAAATTTCAAAAACCTTTTTACTACCCCGGAAAGCTTTTACAGGGGTCCTCGGAATCATGTTTATCCATTTCCCATGACTTAGCCCATCTACAGAAACCTCGAGGGGGTTATTGTTAACAAAATAAGTGAAGTCCATTTCAATTCGGTGAAGTTGGCCAGCTCGGGCGAGTTCAATGACCACCTCTTCAAAATGTCCTGGTGTTCGTGATCTGGCAGACTCCACCCCATCAAACATATTAATGGGACTAAATGGCGAGAGAACATGGGAAGCGGAACTATAGTGCTCGTCTGTGGCACTTAAGACTCTTGCTCCCAATCCCGAACTTGCGAGATTAAATTCACCGGAAATATTTTTCCAATTCTTACTGATTTCATCTTCAGTAATGTCATACTGAATATTGAGTGGCTTGACTGTGGCGGCCACCTTCTCTGGGTAAGAGTGAGAGATTCCATCAAAAGTTGAGCGAATGTGATCAGGAAGATTTGAATAGAGACCAAGACGAGTCAAACCACCATCTGGAAACTGGGTGACTCTGACCTCGGAAACTTCCTTTGTCTCTTCCTCCAGAGTGAGTCTTAGCTCGGAGTGACCGGCAAGAGTGGTTTTAGAAAGAATCTCCACCCACTCGCCCTGAACCTTGCCCTCAAGTTTTATCGCCGGAGAAAAATTACCCGTATGATACTTGGTAGAGATAAGAAGATATTTTATTTTTTCTGCCTTCTTTAATTTGAAAGTAAGTGTGTCGAGACCCGAAAGATTATGCCGGACTGTCTCCCAGCTATCCATGATCTTTCCCTGCTTTCCAAAGAGTTCAGGATCAAATGTTGGTAAGTGATCACTTAAGAGATTTTCTCCTCTGGCAAAGAGCTCGTTTGAGCATTCAAGGATTTCTCCACCGACGCATAAATTGTAAGATGAAAGTGGATCAATCGGGCCTCTATCAATAATCGCTTCAGGTCTTGTGGGGCGGAAGGCATCCAATACAAGCTCCTTATATCCCAAATTCACGACCTGCTCCTGAGGCATGTTCTGGAAGGAAAATGCAGATTTAAACTTTGAGTCATCGATTCCCTGAATATTGAATTCCTTAAGAATAAGTTGAGTAATTTCTGCATTAAACAAAACACCCTTAAGATCTCCATTACATAAACTCACGAGTCCCTTTCCACGATCAGGGCCATCAAAACAGTGAAGGAAGATACATCGGAATCCGTCATTGGCCCCTTGATGAAGCATGAATTTATTATCCTCGGCCTCAACAATAAAAATCCCAAGACCCATGAGCGAGTTCATGAACTTCTTGCACCCTTTATCCGATCCATGAAGCATCATTCGGGCCGTATCATGAGATATTCCGGCAGATCCATTTGGATTGTGATAGGCCTCTTCCAGGTGCTCCAGAAAATGTGCCATCGCATGGGATGAACCCATGGCACCGGCAGCAAAGGCCGGGAACATCTTGCGTGTCCCCTCTACTTCCTGGCCGTTATCGTGATATCCGTGGGCGTATTCATGACCTGGAAGGTTTTGTTGCTCAAAACTCCACTCCTCCATTTCAAGCGAATCTAAAAAAGAACGAGTTAATTCCGGAATCGACTTGCCCTCGAGCTTTTGAATTAAATGCTCCAAAACAATGAAGCCTCCGCCTGAATATTGAAATTTCTCTCCTGGAGGATGAACGATACTTATCGGCGCATAACCATAGTCCTCATTGCCATTCAAAAAATTTGATATGGACAGCATCTTCCGATCGGCGGGGACACCATTTACGTAATGAAGATTGAGAGCGCAATGACTCATGAGGTGACTTAATTTCACTCCGGGCAGATTGAGTTCGGGAAGGTAATCACTAACGAGGGATTCTAAAGAAATATTCTTCCGGTTAAAGTATTCCACCGAAAATGCGCTGGCAACTGACTTACTAAGAGAGGCCATCTCAAACCAAGTCGTGTTTGAGGAATTTCCGAACGACATGGTTTGATGAGCATGACTTGAAGTGAGAATTGTCATCTGTGCGTCCCTGATCCCATGCTTACGAAACGAACTTTCAAGGTTTTGATAAAGTTCATTCAGGGGATGATTTCTCAGGCGACTTTGGGTAATTTCCCAGAGAGCACTTATTGCGTTTTCAAGCTCCTGCGCCTCGGTGTTATTGATACGCCCTTTGAGGATTTGAAGGAGTTCAAGACCGGATTTTCCACGGGCACTCACGAGAAATTTAAATCCAAACCGATCAAGATATTTTTGACCCAGCTCCCTTAACTGAAAGACTACACTTTCTTCCGTCGACAGAACCTTTTCCTGTTCAGCACTTGCCCGTTGATCAAGAGTCCTTTTATCTTCGCCTATATCTCCATGAAAAGATGCCGCATCCAGCACATCATTTTTATCAAAGCTTCTCACCAGTTTTTCTGCCACCGATTCATCAATGGCGATTTGTTTTGCCATTTTTTCAGCAAACTTCAGACTTCCACAAATTTCAAAAAAATAATTAAAACGCTTTATGTAGGCCGGAAGTGAAAACTTTTCGGCATCCAGATGAACCGCCTGAGTCCAGGGACTCCTGGCCTGTCTGACAGAATCAATGGTGAAAGGAAGAAAGAGCTGAGTTGCAAATTCAACCGGAACTTCATCGGTCATGAGCTTAATCATAAGGTTTAAGGCAACCGGATACCACTTCTCGGTTCTCTCATCCCACTTAACCTGGACAATTTTTTTTGAATCTGATTTATCTTTTCGGATGAAGTTGTATTCTTCGTGGACAATTTTTAAAAATTCATGGAGTGAGAATCTGCCGTGTCGAATCTCATGCCATACTTCCCATCG
>CAXNNO010000079.1:0-8239 GCA_964203555.1 Bacteriovoracales bacterium | reverse complement strand
AAGACTTCCATTACTTCGGCTAATACCCGAAGTTTTCAGCTTGAGGAGTTCATTCTCGATGATAACTTCAGTTTTTACACCGGCCCTGACCAAATTGATTGCATTAAGATCAGACTGGCGAAGAAGTTCCCCGGCCTTGATTGGCTTGTTTGTTTTGAAGTATTTCAAGGTTTCAATATTCGTAACAAGATCAGTGTGCGGAATAGATTCAATATATTCTTCGGTCAATGAATGTCTTACTATTTCAGAAAAAGCCGGAAGAAACCCGGATATACGATAGGCTTTGACCATTTTTCTGAAATCCGCCGTGATCGGGACAAGACTATTTTTCCCATCGATCCCAGATGTTTTCAACAGTAGAACCTGGTTCAAACCAAAAACACAATCAATGCATTCCACGGAAATCTGATCGCCTGGTTCAAGTGTAAGAAAATTGTTGCCGTTAACGGTCTTATGCCCACCCATGTGAACCCCTACGGGGAGTGTTACTTGTTCTCGAACAAGATTTTTAAAATGATTTATTTTGATTTGACTCGGTCGTATTAAAACAAATTCGTTTTTGGATTTCAAGATCTCCTCGAAGCGAAAATTGGAAATTTTCCCGTCAATTTCCATGAGAGTTTGATTAACTGCTTCTAAGGTTTTTTGGGAGCAGTCACTATGCGCCATAACGTCGTGGAGATTAACGTTATCCGAAAGCGTCACTAAATGTGAGGGAAGATGAACTTCACAGGCCAGGGCTGAGAAATGAAAAACAAAAAAATAAAAGAATAAAATAATTTTAATCATCATCGGATATTGTTCACTGTTTGAAGCATTTGATCCGCAACCCCCATGACCTTCGAGTTCATCTCGTACGCCCTTTGGGCCTTTATCAAATCAGTCATTTCATTCATAACGTTAACATTGGATGCTTCAATCGCTCCCTGCATAAGTAGACCTGAGCCATTTTCACCAGGAACATTCTGAATCGCTTGTCCAGATCCGGCAGTGGCGGCAAGAATATTTCCGCCCTCAGATCGTAATCCAGTCGGGTTGACAAATGTGAAGACAGGAACTTGTCCTAAATTGATAGGTTCAACTGATTCTCGAGTGAAGGCTTCAACCGTTCCATTCTCAGCAATATTGATTCGCATGATATTCGGTGGGACTACAATGCCGGGAAAAACCTTTTGCCCGGCCCTCGAAACGAGGTTTCCTTGGGCGTCGACATTAAATGAACCATCGCGAGTGAATTTAAGCTCTCCGTTAGCGGATACTAACCCCATGAAGCCCTCACCATTAATCATGAGATCATAGGGATTATTAGTCATCTGGGGTGAGCCTTGGGAGTTGATCTTTCTCGTCGCAGAAACTTTTGCGCCTGATCCAACCTGATGGCCGACGTTATATTCGGTTGTTCCCGACGATTTTGCCCCTGACTCCTGGATGGTTTCATATAAAAGATCGTCAAATTCCGTGCGGGCCTTTTTAAATCCGGTCGTGTTTACGTTGGCGATGTTGTTAGAAATCGTATTAACGTTGGATTCCTGAGCTGCCATTCCAGTTGCCGATGTGTGAAGTGCACGGATCATTTAAATCTCCTCATTAAAATTTACCAATTTCATTAGCTGCCTTACCCGAAATCTGATCATAAGCATTTATAGCTTTTTGAATGGATTCAAAATGACGATGGGCCTTGATAAGCTCTGACATTTCTTCAATTGCGTTGACGTTGGAACCTTCGAGAAAACCTTGATTAACAGTCGTGTGGATGTTTGTTCGATTAAGGTTTTGATCATCAGGGGTCAGGTAAAGAGAATTTCCTTCCTTCCGAAGTGCGTGCTTGTCTTTGAATTCGACAACAGAAATTTTTCCAATGACTCCATCCCGCGTAAGAATTTCTCCCTCGCTATTAAAGGTTAGCTTGGTATTTGTCGGAACTCTTAGAATGCGGTCCTCTGGCTTGGGAAGATTTCCCAAGGAAGCCGGATCACGTAAATTTTCTTCTGAAACATTCAAGGCGTTCAAGATTTTGAATCCCTGATCGGTAACCAATTCTCCGTCTCTACTTAACGACAAGTTACCTTTGCGGGTGAATCTAACACCAGTCGGAGTCAGGACTTCGAGAAAGCCTTCACCTTTCAGAGCTAGATCCAGGGGATTACTTGTTGGAATAAGTGTTCCCTGCTCAAAGATCGTGAAGCTTCCATCTACTGCCACCATGGCATTTTCTGCACCCTGTGTGTGATAGAAATCTGCCGGAGAAAATTCATTTCTTGGGATATCGATATCATCAACACCTTTAGTAAGGGCCGTTAGATGTTCCTTAAAGACTAATTGATCCTTTTTAAAACCAACGGTGTTTGCATTGGCAACGTTGTTGGCGATCGTTTCAACTTTTCTTTGTTGCGCCACCTGGCCTGATAATGGCACCCAAATATTCTTCATGGACTCCTTCGTCCTGATGGAATGGGCGTAATTTGCCCCCATAGGCAATTTTAGCAACCCCGGAGATAGAAAACGAGCGTAGGCAATTTCCTCCGCTATACCTAACCACTTGAAACCTTGTCGAAGTGCAGTCTTTCATGGGAAGATAATTGAAAAATAAATGTCAAAATGACAACAGGGACCAGAATGGCAAGTACCGAGAGCTCGATAAATTTTGAAAAAGCACTAAACGAACTTGAACAAATTGTCCGAGAGCTTGAGTCGGGTGATGTGAATCTTGATCAAAGTCTGAAGAAATTTGAAAAGGGAATTGAGCTTTATAAAAACTGCCGCTCCAGCCTGGAAAATGCTGAAAAAAAAATTAAAATCCTGAGTGATAGTCTCAAAGAACTCGATTATAAAGAGTAATTCTTTCATTATTCATAATTTGCCTTAAAATAGATCAGAACTTCATTACAGAGGATTGGTTTTTGAAACGTTTGATTAAAACGCTCGCAGTCTTGGCGGTGCTTGGTCTATTCAGTCTCTTTTTTATTGCCGGAATTTTTTTCTATATCTCATCTGATCTTCCGCAAATTAATTCTCTGAAAGATTACAACCCACCAATGAATTCAAAAATCATATCTAAAGATGGTGAAATACTTTTAGATATCGGCCAGGAAACCAGAGAGGTCGTGCCCTTTAATAAAATTCCGTCAAGAGTCGTTGGGGCCTTCCTGGCAGCCGAGGATGATAATTTTTATCAACACGAAGGTATTGATTATTACGGAATTATTCGTGCATTTATCGTTAACATGAAAGAGGGACGCCTCGTTCAGGGTGGTTCAACGATCACTCAACAGGTGGCAAAATCTTTTTTACTGACGAAAGAAAGAACACTCTCACGAAAAGTGAAAGACCTTTTGCTGGCCAGGAAAATAGAAGAAAATTTCTCTAAGGATGAGATTTTATTTCTCTACCTCAATCAAGTTTATCTTGGAGGTGGATATTACGGAGTTAAGGCCGCCTTCAGAGGCTACTTTGACAAAGAACTCGAACAAGCGACCCCTGCTGAAGCGGCCCTGGTTGCAGGTCTTTTGGTGGCACCAGGAAGATATTCACCCTACGTAAATCCGTTATTTGCGAAACGACGTCAGAATTACGTTCTTAAAAGAATGTATGACACCGGCAAGATTACGGAACCTGAATATGAAGCGGCCTTAAAAGAAGACATTAAAATGCGGATTCGCCGACCCAATGACGTTAAGGGCGGACATTTTACAGACTGGATTCGTCAGGAAGTTATGAAATCGGTGGGTACCGAAGAATTTCTCACCAACGGATTTAAGGTTGTGACAACCCTGGATTGGTCACTTCAGTCCAAAGCAGAGAAAACCGTCAAAGAAAGAGTTAAGGAGCTGGACAAGCGTCAGGGTTTTAAGGGTGCGATTAAACACCTTGAATCCGATGAAGAAATCAAGGCCTTCATTGTTGAACAAAGAAAAAAAGTCTTAAGAGAGCAATCAAGTTTTTTTACCTTCTCCCTGGAGGGTAAGAATATATTTGAATATAATGAGAGTGACGATGCGCTCGAAAAAAATCTTTCTTTTTATAAAGAAGAGGAAGATCAAATCAATGAGAGATTTAAATCTCTGGTAAATATCGGAAATTCCGCTTCCGATCCTTTCCTGAAATTTTTGATCGAGGGTAAGTCCTATCAGGGTGTCGTTCTGAATGTGGACGATCTTAAGAGAAATGTTATGCTGGAAATTGCCGGCACAAGAGCCATTATTCCAGAAAGCGGATTTGACTGGGCCCATGATAGAAAATTTAGCGAGGATATGGTTTATTATAATCCGGTTAAAACTCCTTCAAAAATTCTTAAACGTGGCGACGTTATACTCGTCCAGATCACGGGGAAATCTGTCTCACATGATCAGCTGATTCATGCGGATTTTTTTAAGAAATATAAAGACCAATCATTGAAAAGTTTAATCAGTCGCCAACTTTTTTTCAAGGCTTCACTAGATCAGGAACCCGAGGTTGAGGGAGCTCTTATCGCCCTTAATTCACATACGGGTGAAATTCTTACGATGGTAGGTGGAGTTGATTTTCAAAAGTCCCAATTTAATCGTGCCATCCAATCCCTGAGGCAACCTGGTTCCGCCTTTAAACCTTTCATTTATGCTGCTAGTTTAGAAAATGGTTATAATCCATCAAGTACTTTGATGGATTCTCCTCAGGCGCTAGGCGGGGTAGATGACTCCTTAAGCTGGAAGCCAAGAAACTATGATGGAGAATTTAAAGGCCCTATGACATTGAGAAATGCCTTGGAGGTAAGCCGAAACATACCCACTGTGCGTCTTGTGCAGGATTTAGGGGTTTCGAAAATTAATGAATTCGTAAATCGTTGGCACATTCATGCAGATATACCAAAAGATATGTCACTGTCCCTTGGATCTTTTGGCATCAGTCTTGCGGAATTAACCAAGGGATACGCCATTTTTCCGAACGGAGGAAAAGCCGTTCGCTTACAGCATATTACTTCGATCAAGGATCGCTCAGGAAAGTCCTACCCTCTTCCCGCCGCTGACCCAGCCTGGCCTTCCGAAACTGTAAAAACTGAAGCCGATAATGTTCCCGTACAACCTTCTCAAAATCCCTTCCAGTCTGGGCTGAATTCAGTCCAAGTTTATGATACTAGACTGGCCTATGTGATGAGTAATTTGCTTCGCGGAGTTACCCTCTATGGAACGGCAGCTGCTGCTGGTAGGCTTAGTACTAATATAGGCGGAAAAACGGGAACAACAAATAATTATATCGATGCCCTTTTTGTAGGATTTTCATCCAATATTGTCGTTGGGACGTGGGTTGGCTTTGATGATAACCGTCCGTTAGGATATGGAGAAACGGGTGGAAAAACTGCCCTACCAATGTGGATGGACTTTATGACCGCTGCGATACCAAAGTATGGAGCGCCGGAATTTCCAATACCAGAAGGCATAATGAGTATGTTGGTTAACAAGGAATCAGGAAAACCTCTGCCACCAGGCTCGACCGAAGGATTTCAAGAATCATTTGTAACTGGCTTTGATCCAACGAGCGAGACATCTACTGTCTTTGATCAGTCCTCACAAGGTCCGAATGGAAAGCAAAATAGTTTAGATGATGCAAGTTATTGGGAAAATCAATAAGGAAAAAAAATGAAAATAAATTTTAGAAGACAATTGTTAATTAATAAATCATTCCAGATTTCATTTATCATGTGGTTCTTATTTCTTTCTGCGATCACCTCCATAATCTTTTATGCTGCAATTCTGACTTTTTTTCGGCAAATGACAAATGAAGCGATTATCCTGGGTCTCCCTGAAAATCATATTATTTTTAGCTTTTTAAACCAACAAAAACAGGACATGAATAAAATTTTCATCTACGCAAGTATCTTCTCCACTATTTCAATTGTTAGCGTAGGGCTGATCATTACAAACAAAGTTGCCGGTCCCGTTTATCGACTAACTCAGCATTTATTGGAAAAAAAAACCGGACCTATTGCTTTTAGAAAGGGTGATTATTTTTCTGAATTACGTGATGCCTTTAACAAATACACGGATAATAAATAAGGTTCGAACGTTAATAGTCTACTATTAAGAGAACTAAATCTCGCCCTCGCTCTTCCGGTAAATCTATCCTCAAATATTCAGTGAAGTATGACGGTCAGGATTAACAATCTGTAAGGATTTTTGTAGAGCAAACCGATAGGATGATCAGGAGAATACTATGTCTTCCCTCTTGCGAAATCCTCGGCTCTTTTATTTCTTCCTTGGGGGAGTCCTTCTCGTCCATTTACTGTTTATGGTCGTTGAATTAAAAGATCACTTCTCCTCTCAAAATCCTCCGCAAGTGCTATCGGCAATAAAATTAAAATTAGTTCAAGAATCCACTAAATATCAAAAAAAGACTCCCCGAAAACAAATTGTTCAATCAGAAGATACGACTTCAAAGGAACGAAAAAAAGATGCCTTTCTGAGTGATAAGAACAGAAGCTTTGAGCGTCAAACGATGGCAAAAACCATAGATTCATTTAAAAAAGCCGCCCAGAGTAATTCTCAATCCAACTCAACGAGCGAGGAAAGGAAAGGAGCTAAAAAGAATGCGCCCCACCTGAAAGATTTAAAACTTTCAGATTTCGGTATTGCATCGTGGGGTCCACTGCCGCAGAAGGCTGTCGGCAAGAAAGGTATGAGCAATGGCGATCCTTTGGAGCAAGGTCTATCCGCGACTAATGATTATGTTCAGGAAATGCAGCTCGGAGATTTCACTCATCTGAACACAATAGAATACAAGCATTATGGATTTTTTCACCGCATACGACAAAAACTGGAGCAGTTCTGGGGTAGGAGCATTCGAGAAAAATCTCAGGCCATTTTTCGATCAGGACGGTCAATTGCGTCTCAGGATTATGTGACATCTCTTCAGGTAGCACTGAATGACCGAGGAGAAATTGTAGGAGTTAAAATACTTGGAAGTTCAGGAGTCAAGGAACTGGATGATGCTGCATTAGAATCATTTAAACAGGCCGGTCCATTTCCAAATCCACCTAAAGATCTTCTCGTAAATGGAATTGCAACGATAGAATGGGGGTTTGTCGTAAAGTCTTAGATGAATTTTAAAATTAATTTGGTGAGCGAAGTAAGTTCTTCAAACGATCAATGCCTTCCATCACAACGTAGTCAGACCAGATCGAATCGAGCTCCCTTATTGCTTCAACAACTTGAAGAGCAGCTTGATCACGAGAAATTTTTTGAGTTTCTGCATATTGAGAAATTGATTTATTAAGTACCTCAATCACTGGTGAGTTACATATCTGATTGAGTCTTTCTTCGAATGATTGGTTAACTTTTTTTTCTTTGCTTTTAATAATGGCTGTATTGAGAAGCTGAATCGATTCCATTAATAAATATCCTTACCAAAAACTTTCTGTGTAGAGAATGGAGTATCTATAAACACCAAAGGTTCGTAAAGAATGTTTTGGGGAAAATGTAAAATTTTTGGTTGGATAAATCGAGAAGTGAATATAATCGAGGAAGGCTAAATAAATTTTTTGAATGATCACGCATTTGCGATGCGTGATCATTCGTTTACTTAATGAGATGTGTTGCAAAATTCATTATATTGCTCTGCCGATAACAAATTTTCTAGTTCTGAAGGATTCTCTATATTGACTTTTATTAACCATGCTCCATAAGCATCTTCATTAATTTTTTCAGGAGATCCTTCAAGGTCAGAATTCTTTGCAATGACTTCTCCAGTGATGGGAGAATATAAATCACTTACAGACTTTATGGATTCAACGACTCCAAAGGTTGATCCCGTTTTTAAGTGAGTTCCCTTTTCAGGTACTTCTAAAAAAACGATATCCCCCAAAGCAGATTGAGCAAAATCTGTAATACCAACCGTTACAGTGTTGCCTTCAACAAGTGCCCATTCATGTTCTTTTGTGTACTTTAAGTTTCCAGGTATTTTTGTTGCCATTACTTATGTCCTCCGGTTACAAAGGGTTTTTTGGTTAATAGTGCGGGATATGGTTTTTGTCTGATATCGACTAAAAATACTTCATCTTCTGGATATTTTTCAATTTGAATTCTCGCCAGAGCAATACCCTTATTTAAAACGACCGACATTGTACCGCTCGTTACAATTCCAATTGATTCTTGTTTAGAATTTAACACCGGATATCCTTCGCGAGGAATACCCTTGTCTAAAATCAGTTTGACCAACTTGAATTGAGATTTTTTATGAGAAAGGTCTTCTTTCCCACAAAACTTTGCTT
>CAXNNO010000078.1:0-8249 GCA_964203555.1 Bacteriovoracales bacterium | reverse complement strand
TGGGTGCGAAGAAAAGATTCACCGAGACCTCTTATGAACTCTCTTTGTAGAGTTAAAATATATTCATGAATCCTGACCACATTAAGGTCTTCATTTTTAAAAAGATCCCAGACGGCATTAAAGCGATAAAGCCCTGAAAAGTCTTGAGTTGCTCCAAAAAAGGAGAATCCGTCTTTGGCGTAACCGACATTGGTTCCGGTTTGTCTGGCCAGGTCCCCATATTCTGCAAACCAGCCAGTATAGGCGGGTCTCCAGTTACCTTCCGGAACGACCATAAAGGCCGCACCCTCACCCGCCTGAGCATACTTATAGCCACCACCGAGGTAGAAGATTTTGCCCTCAAGCTTTGACAGATCAGTAGGAAGGGCCGCAAATCCATGATAACCATCAACCACCATGATCGTCTCAACTGAACATGCAGAGTTGAGATCCAGGAGTTCTGCATCTGTTAGTGCTAAACCTGAATCAAAAAACACCTGACTAATAAAAAAGATATCCGGCTTCTGAATCAGAGCTTCTTTTATCTCGTTAATAAAGATGGCCCTATTTTCCAATAAATTGACGGTGGAAATGGACTGGATATGAACTGAAGGTAATTCGTCGAGCCTCAGAATTTGTCTCTTCCACGAATGAAACTCACTTCCAGTTGTTAGGACGTGGAGATTCTTTTTTCCCAGGAATAATGACAAAATCCTTGCCCCAAGTTCATGAGTGTTGGGGGCAAAGACGACCTGCTTGGCATCCTTCAGATGAAGGATCGAGGCGATGTGATTTTGTGCTTCAGGGATAACTTCTCCAAAAATTTTATTCCATTTGGAATCACTTAGTTCTGCACTGTCATCCCAATAGGCAAGGTGGGCCTCTCTGGTGATGTCGGGCCAGAAGTGATGAGAGTGGGCAGCGAAGTGGAGCTTTCCCTGAAGATGAGATAAAAATCGGGAGTAATATTTTTTATGGTCTGAAGGTGTCATACACAATACCCAACTGGTCCTTAATGCTTTGAGGAAGTTTCGGAGTCATCTTTTTTGGAATCAGAAATGTTGCCAGATTAAAAAAATCAATAAAGGCCCTGTTTCGTTCCGTGGTTGATTTTAAATACTCATGACCTGAAGAGCCGCCGGTGCCAATCTTGGTTCCGAGAATTCTCTGGACCATGATCGCATGTCGGTATCGCCAGGTCGTGAATTTCTCATCAACTTCCACAAGAGAGTTAAGAATTCGAAAAGGCATCTGAAGAGCAGGGTAATCACGATAGAGGTAGATAAAAACCGCCGAGAGCATCGCTTTTTGGGAAAGTCTTACCTTCCCCGAATTCCTCCAGGCCTCAAAGGCCGCAGAATCAAGCAGAGTATTAAAAGTTTCTTTTGTGAGAGCGAGGTTTTTAAGTTCCATTTCTCTGGTTCTTTCATCCAGAACAGGGTTTGTAGAAATGATGTCGTGGTCTTGCTTGAGCATCTTTTCAACGGCCGCGGAGTAGTCTCCCCAGAAATCAAAATCATCAAATTGACTAAACGGCATTCTTTCAAGCCAGGCCTCAATGAGTTCAAAAATACTGATTCGGTTTTCTGTTTCTTCGAGCCTGAGCCTATCTTCCGCTTTTAAACGAGACGTAAAGAATTGCTTTTCAACTTCCATCCGGTGATGGGCCTTAATTCCAAGGGTCGCTTCGATCAGGCGAAACTGAAGACTTTGAAAACCAGATGCTGGAACGAGATAATCTCTGAATTCCATAAAATCCAGAGTGGTCATTGTTTCCATAACCTGAATCTGATCAATGAGGATTTGCTGAATCGTCGTGACCCGCTCAATCCTCGAATTAATGACCGATAACTCGGTTGAGGGAATGAAGGGTTGCATCATGATTTCTTTGACTGAGTCTAGCTCATGGATAATCTGTTTGAACCATAGTTCATAAGTTTGATGGATGATGATAAATAAAGTTTCATCATGGGCAGGATTTCCGTATTTTTCACTCTCTGTTGCCTGGGCATTCAGGATTTTAGGGAGTTGCAGGTAGTCACCATAATAAACTGGTTTTTGAATTTTCATAAAAGCCTTCCCAAGAATGATGGAGGAGAGTATTTTTATTGGGCGAGGTTATTGTATGAAAAAAACGTTCACTCTATCAAATCAAACTATCAAATCTAACATCCAGAAGCTTAAAAAGGTTATGACTGACCGTGGCCTGGATGGGATGTATATTTCCAGTTTTGACCCATTTCTCAATGAATATGTGCCGATAGAGGATAATCATCGTTTTTACATCACTGGATTTACTGGCTCAATGGCCGAGGTGCTGGTTCCGGTCAATGGTCGGGTGAGGCTCTATGTTGATGGTCGCTACCATGAGCAGGCGGATCTGGAAGTTGATTCAACCGAAATAGAGGTCGTGAAAGTCGGAGGGGACTCTTCCACCACCGGTGAAATCCTACTCGATTTAAAAAAACTTGGTCTTAGGAAACTGGGCTACGAAGCCGACAGAACAACCTTGGGTTACTTAAAACGTCTTGCGGAAAATGTTTCAGAAGTTATTCCCCTTGAGAATAGTGAATTGGCCCAGACGATTGAGTTTGAACCATTACCGGCACTGAAAGAAATTCAACTGGTCCCGAGAGAATGGCGCGGTCGCGATACTCTGGAAAAAACCAGATCTTTATTTGGGAATGAAAAAGAGGGAATGTATCTGACCTCGTTAGACAGCATTGCGTGGATTACCAATTGTCGTGGCTACCATTTGCCTTTTTTATCAAGCTTCTATGCAAAAGCACTTTTAACCAAGGAAAAGGTTTACATATTTGTCACACCTGAGACACCTGTGAGTGATAAGGCCAGAAAAGAAACTGGTCTGGAATTTATCTCACTTCCTTTTTCCAGTCTTGGTAAGGAACTTGATCGCCTACAGAATACATTGCATCTCACTGAAATACTATTTGACCCCGGAATGCTTAACAGTGCAGATTTTGGGATGCTCGTTAAGGTGTTCGGTTCAGATCGGTTAAAAGAAAAAAACGGAGGCCTTTATGAGTTTCAATCCATCAAAGAGCCGGTTGAGTTAAGACAAATTGAAGCCTCGTTTAGAAAGGCCGACAAAGCGATTTTTAACACCATCAAGTGGGTTAAGGATTCCATTAAGGACGGAAAAAAGATCACTGAACTTGATTTGTATCATGAGACGACAAATAAGTATAAAGATCAGGGTGCGGTTGATCAGAGTTTTAATACCATCGCCGGGGTCGGTGCCAACGGTTCGATCATTCACTACGGTAATCCGTCAGATGAAGTGACGATTAAAAATACCGACATGATTTTACTTGATTCTGGGGGCTACTTTGAAGGTGGATGGGCGACAGATACGACGAGAACATTCTTTGCAGATTCCACCAAGAAAGCTGATCCGAAGATGGTTGAAATGTACACCATGGTATTGAAGGGACTTCTTGCCGTCCAATCAGCCGTTTTTCCTGAGGGCACAAGGGGCATGGTCCTGGATGGGCTTGCCAGGAACTCAATGAGAAAAAAGGGATATGATTATAATCATGGCACTGGTCATGGTCTTGGGATTCATGTTCATGAACCCGGCGTTCGCATGTCAACGATATCTAATATTCCCATGAAGGCCGGACAGGTTGTTTCTATGGAGCCAGGAATCTATATTCCGGGGTTCGGAGGTGTTCGTCTTGAAAATATTGCCTGGGTTGAAAAGCACCCAACGTTTCCTGGAATGCTTCACTTTGCTCCACTTGTTTATATTGGTTTTGATCCCGCACTCGTTGATCTCAATCTTTTGAATGAAGAAGAAAAAGCTTACTTCGAGGATTACGAAGCCGAGTGCCTAAGGCGTGGTACGAGTCTTAGGTCGATTAAATAATTTCAATATTTCAAAGATCACGATCAGTGACCCAAAAGCGATTCCCATTTGAAGAGGTGGAGAATCACTGGGTGGCGTTTGGTCTGAAGTGACGGTGCCGCAACTTATGATCCCATCGTCTGAGAGACCGTATAAATCGCCACCGATTGGATAGAGATAGCTTATCCCGTCAATGTCGTCCTGACCAAGTGCCTGCCGAAGTTGAACGGTTCTGTAATACATTAAGGCAGATTGGTCTTCAGAGTGACCCAGGCCCAGAGCATGGCCAATTTCATGAGCAAGGACTGCAATCTGATCCGAGCGGGAAAGACTTCCGAAGGTACTACTTGAATCGTTGATGAGAATAATCGCTCCAACAATTTTTTTTCCTGAAAATTTATTGGGAATCGTAACTGCTAGAACATTTCCTCCGCCAAAATTAAGTGGATTGCTGTTGCAGGCGATAACGATGTCATTGACTGCCGGAATAAGTCCATCCGCAGGAGTGCCGTCATTACCGGCATTCGTTCCCTCTTGAATACACTGATCATCTGTTGGGGAGCAAAGCCGCCCCTGATTAATGGTCGGAATAGGTACTGAAAAGCCTGCGGGAATTAAGTTCAGGTTGGTGGTTGGAATCTTGTTCCAAAAATCATCGACAGCTGGCCTGATGAGGCCTTCTAATTCAGAGTATGTGACTTGATTATTATCACAGACGGTTGATTCATCAACGTAGACTTTGACTTTCCTGTCTTTAAAGTAGGCGCCGAAATTGTTATTGAGGGTCCAGGCGTACGAAAAATTTGAAATCAGGAGACCTAAAATAAAGAGTTTCATCGAGCGGCCTTATCCCAATAATAGGATAGAAAAAGTGAGTAAGAGATTTGACGTCTTTCATCTTTTAGTGGTGAGTAGATGTAGTTTTGTAACCTCAGAGAAAACGAATGAATTAAAAACTCAAAACCAAGATCCAATGTGTTGTTTAAGCTGGATCGACTCTGATCGGGATAATAGAAGGTTGATGTTCCATTGCCATTATTAATTTCCGCTGAACCGCCGCCGCCAGATTGATTGAGGAGCATCAAGGATGTTCCCAGTCTGATCCTAAACCATTCAACAGGATCAAATCCAAGATCGGCCCTCAGCATGAAAAGATTTTTTAAAATCCGCTCGCCTGGTTGTTGAGGAAGAACCCAATTGAATTCCGGCAAAAAGAAGAAATCCCTTTTCATCGGGATCAGCATACCTCCCCCGAGAGTGGGTGCCGGGTCAAAATTTCTCATGCCTCCGGAGCTATCCATTTGAACCTTATTATAAAATTCGGTATGAACACCCGCGTGAAATAAAAAGCTCTGAGTTTTAGTGGATCTCAAATCCTCTGCAAAGCTTGCTGCACAGAAGTATCCTGTCAGAACAAGGAAAATTAATAATTTGATCATTGTTAAAAGCTACCAAATTTCGAAGGGGATCGCTATCATAGATCCAGGAGTTTTTATGTTTGAAAGTTTCAAGGTCCCTCAAGAGTTCATTCCTTCTGATCCCAGATTCGGAGTGGGGCCCTCACTCATTCCGACTGAAGCAGTCCAAAATCTTGCCAAGTCAGGATTTTCCCTTCTGGGTACGAGTCACCGGAAAACGGCCGTGAAAAATCTGGTTAAAGAAGTTCAGGATGGCCTTCGCTCCTATTTTAAAATACCGGACAATTACGAAGTGGTCATGGGGAATGGGGGAGCAACTTTCTTATGGGATATGATTGGTCTCGGGATGGTTGAAAAATCCTCCGTGCATTTTATTTGCGGGGAGTTTTCGGATAAATGGTTTCGATCTCATCAGAATATTCCCTGGATTTCGTCTTCAGCGGTAAGAGTTGAATTTGGCCAAGGTATAAATCCCGTGGAAGTTTTAGGGTACGATTTTATTTCATGCACCCTGAATGAAACTTCCACAGGAGTGCAGCTTTCTCACATCCCGCATTTATCTCATCCTGAAACAATTATGGCCGTCGATGCGACTTCCGGTGCCGGCCAGATAAAGGTTGATTTCAATCAAATTGATCTTTACTATTTTTCGCCACAAAAGGTTTTCGCTTCTGAAGGTGGTCTCTACATAGCGATCATGTCACCAAAAGCAATCGCTCGCAGTGAAAAAATCGCCCGCGATAAAAACAGATTTATTCCTGAGTCAATGAAATGGTCTCATGCCATTGAGAATTCAAGAAATAATCAAACCTATAATACCCCCGCTATTTCGACGATTTTTTTTCTGAATGAACAAATAAAGCTGATGAATAAATGGGGAGAGGAAAAAGTTATCGAAGAGGCAAAGCGAAAAGCGGCCATGATCTATGATTGGGCCGATAAAAAACCATATCTAAGTCCATTTATTAAGGACAAATCATTTCGTTCGGATTCAGTTGCAACGATCGATATTGATGCCAGATATAACGTAGATGATTTAACCAAAATGTTAAGAGAGCAGAATGTGGCCTACGATATTGATGGTTATCGAAAATTAAATCGTAATCAGTTAAGGATATCCATGTTTCATAACGTGACCTTTGAGAATTTAGAAAAATTAACAAAAGTCATTAGTTTAGCGATTGAATCCACTCCTCACTAAGACTCCACAGGCGACAGGGATACTGGCCTGTGGAAACAATCCTTCCCTGAGACTAATTGTCGAGGGGATTTTAGTTCCTCTTGCAGCTCCATGAATTAGAATTACCCGTCCTCCAAGATTCAGATTCTCCCCAGTTCTCCTCCTCACATCATTTTCCAGTCTGGAAAGTGTTGCATTTTTAGTGTAGGTAAAGCCACTTCCGGCGGGATAAATATCTGATCCGAGATCGGCCTCATTTAAATCATCATCGAGTGGAATCAACGCTTCTCCGCTTGCCTTGTAGGCCTCATCCATGTCGATGAGTCCGTCATTATTAAGATCATCGGATTGATCCGGGCATCGTGTACCTTTTTGGATTTTTTGAATGTGGGTAACTTGAGCGTCATCATCAAGAAGAGTTTGAACTTTAACAATGTCTTCAGAAATTGTAATTTCCGCTGCCCCGGTTGGAAGAAGGCCAGATAGCTGATTATTAATTGGTCTTAGAATGGCCCTGTACGTACCTTCTGACGGCTGCTCTTCAAGTTGAGGAGCCGTTTTTATGACTTCATTTTTGCCTGAGTTATCTTTGCCACACGCTATGAGGGTTATCAAGAAGACGATCATTGATAGTAATGAGAAAAATGGTGTCATGGGTACTGTCCTTAATTAGAGTTGAAATCCAAAGCGCATGGAGGCCCTGATTTCAGAATCAGATGTCTCTGATTTGTATCTTCCCGATATTTCCTGTTCGTGAATTTCCCCTGGAATCTTGTAATGCATGCTCTCAAAAATGAGGTAGCAATTTTCGGTCTGTGGGTTGACGTCATATTCAGAAAATTTAGTCGTCACTTTGCATGATCGCTTCGTATAAACAAATTGATCGCTCCACTCTTTTACCGTCATCGGGCGATCAGTGTATCTGTAATCCATCACCAAATCTATAATCTCCCCTGACTGATTTACCCGATACATGGGAGCGACATGAAACCACCATTTGAAGCGAACACTGTTGATGTAAGATGCTGTGAAAAAGATAAATGCTTTCATTGACTTAATGCCGGAATGTTTAAACTCATCGTTTGCCCAGACATGAGCACGGTCTGTGCATTCAGAAATTCTTTTATAGAAGGGGTTTGACCTGTTGAAGATTGCAGCGGCCTCCTGAATATTGGGAATAATCGTGGGTTCAAACAGAGGAGGAGTAAGCTCAAGACGGTAAATCATTTTATTTTTCAAACTCGGAGTTGCAGCAATCTTTTTAAAAGAGATGAGGGATGAGGTCTCATCAATCCTCGCCTTAATGAGATCATTTTTTTCGATATCAATATGAGTGTTATTTTTATCGATGAAGGCGACTCTTCCATTTTCAAACTTAATAATTCTCCCATCGACCTCGTAAACTTTACTTTCAATGGTTTCGGCCATTATCGCCGGAGAGAGAGTGAAGAGTATGAAGTAAAAAATTTTTCTCATCGAACCTCCAGAGTGCGGAAAGTTCTTGAGATTTATCGTTAAAACACATGAATTGCCTAGAATCGGGGCCGTTAATTCATTTAAAATTAGGCCATGATGATGGGTGTAAAATGTTGCTTCGAGATGAAGGCAACGCTTCAAGTTATCTGAAACACATGGAAAGGTGGATTAAAGGAGAATGGTAATGACTCCGATAAGCCGTAGGGGGATTTTGAAATGAAGCTTCTTTGCACCTTTTCTTTTCTGATGTTGGCGTCCTGTGGAATCAAGCATTCATCTCTTGATTACGGGAAAACAACTATGAGTGATTTGGTATCAGTGCGTGGTG
>CAXNNO010000077.1:0-8295 GCA_964203555.1 Bacteriovoracales bacterium | reverse complement strand
GAAACCTTTACCACCAGACTTCCGACCGATGATGCTCTTAACGCCAAAAGTGTTAAATCGAGCTATGAAAATGGCACCATGACCTACGTGATTAAGAAGTCCTAATCGGACAGGGCCACAAACTCCGAGAACTGTGGCGTGTTAACCTGGACAAGATCTTGCGTCACTTCCCGAACTTCCGCTCTAGGTGGGCCTTGGGTGCAGAAGCGATGAAGCTCCTTGAGTGCCTCAATATTTCCCTGGGCCAGTACATGGACCGATCCATCAGGCATATTACGCACGTGACCAACAACCGGGAGACTTTGAGACAGAACAAAGTCCACTACGCTGTAGCGAAAACCAACTCTTTGAACTTTGCCTTTAATAATAAGTGTCATTTGCAACATGATTGTATTTTGTCAAAAAAGTGAAGGAGATGTCCACTCCTTCGGGTTACAATTAGCATTATGAGGCGCCCAAAACTGGTTCATTTTACTGGCATCGAATCTGACGAATACATCCATATTCGGGCATCTATGACCTATTCTTCCCAGGGCCGCTTCGAGATCCTCGGGGAAATTAACCAGAATCTCAAGGAAATAGTACCCACTAAACCCATTCAGAGCATGGGTCTGTTATCTTCCAATGAGTTCAGATTGAAAGTTCTGGGACTCTCACAAGATGATTCTGAGGTTCTGTCCCGAAGTTATGACTCGGATACTTTTGGGAATTTTAATTTTAAGATTCCCCAGCCTGAATCCAAAAATGTTGTAAAGCTGAAGCTTTTCGAAATTAAATCTCATCCGGGCCTTGAGCTTCTTATAGGGAGCTTTATTCCAACTGTTATCCAGAAGCCCAAGAAGATCCTTATAACCGACTTTGATAAGACTCTTGTCGACACAAGGTATTCATCATTAAAAGAACTCTATCTCTCTCTGAGAAACCCCATCCACTACTTTCCTCCGGTGGACCACTCGATTAATCTGGTGAAAAATTTCATTCAGGATGAATACCAACCCTTTGTCGTTTCTGCCTCCCCCCATTTTTATGAAAATGCAATCCGAGACTGGCTCTACCAGAGACAAATTTTTACCGGCAATATTTTTCTGAAGGATTACCGCAGTATTTTTTCCTTTTTTGAGGGTGATCTTTCCACTAAGGATCTTAAGTCTCAGGGATTTTACAAGCTCAACACAATCGTCAATATCCTTCTCATGACCGGCATTCCGGACGATTTGATTTTAATTGGTGACGGATTTGAATCAGATACCATTATCTACCTCACTCTGGCCGCAGTTCTGGTGGGGCGCTATGATCCCTGGACTTTGTGGAATCATATAAAAAAGGAGGAATCTTTCAGACTGACCAATCAGCAGCATTTTAGATTCCTGTCTAAGTTTTATCTTTTAAAAAACATGAGTGATGCTCATCCGCGGGGGAAACTTAAAATTTTCATCCGATGTAAGCCCCATATGATTGCAAACCTTGAAAGTAGAATTTTCAAACTTGATTTTGCAAACCACTTGAAACATCTAGTCCATTATTATGTAGGTTAATATGAAAACAATTATGATTGCCCTCAATGGAGATCCTGTTGAGGCCCTTTATCAGCTGGGGATGAAAGAAAAGTCAGCATTTCTCTTAATCGAATCCAGGGTCAAAAAACTACTCTCGACCAATCCCCTCTTGAGTTATGGACACGATCTCTTATCTCGCGCAAAGCTCCTTCTGAAAAAGCGGGAGGGATCCCTATTTGATCGATGTATCACCTCCTATTCTGAGGGCCTCGGAATTGACCCGGCCAGGTACTACTCCTTTCTCGCCCTCTTTGAGCTGGCGGCACACTACGGGCAATCCTATCCTGCTCTCAAAGGATTTCTTCCCGGCTGCACAAGTGTCTTCATCAAAAAAGACGACAACATTTCTCACGCCCGTCTTCTGGATTTTCCCTTAGTCGGAATTTTTGACCAAAGTCCCAGAGTCTATTACTGGCAAGTGCCCGGCAAGGGGCCACTTCTGACCTACAGCTGTGAGGGTTTGGCACCGGTCTTTTTTCAGGGCATTCATAGTGCCGGAATAAGTTTTGCCGTTCATCATAAACCAGGCCAGGGCCATCACCAGGAGGGTCAAAGTATTTTTCAATTGATCTTTGAGAGTCTATTTGAGGCAAACAATTTCTCGGACCTGAAAAAAGAATTGAAGAAGAAAGTATCCATGACGAAATGGTCAATCCTTCTCTTGGACAAGACCGGACAGGTTTTATCCATGGATATAGATGGCCCGGCCCAAAATACTGAGAGTTTTGATTTAAACGAAAGCTCCCCCTTGATTTTCACCAATATCCCCATCCAAAAAGAGACCAATGGGCCGGATTCTTTTTTAAAATTTTCAGAGAGTAGACAGCGCTGGCTCAAAGATAGACTCACTCATTTAAAGAACGTGCACCTTCTGGACATGATGACCAATATTGAGGATCAAAGCACCAAGGGATGGACCCATCCGGCCGCCACCCTCTCAACTGTTGGGGCGTGGGAAGTGAATCTTTCAAAGGGATATGTTGACGTGAAGGAGGGTGACTCAGCTCTGAGCGCCTCAGATGCTCTTATAAGAATCAATCTTGGGGCCCAGAACGAATTATCCCTCCTGAAGAAGTCGACCCCATTAAAACCCTTCGAGGTGGCCTGGAAACGGGCGGCAAAGGCCCAGAGTGCCTTCGACCAGAGCGACTATGACGTGGCCTACCACGAGCTTCAAATGGCCCAGGGGTTGGTCACTCACCCGGTGTGGAAGGAGATCTTGAGCTTTTATCTTTTCCTCTGGGATTTCAAATTCGTCTCCAACTCAAAAGAGCTTTCCCAGATTTATAAAAAAGTTAAGCTACTTCATGTGCCGGATATTCTTAAGGATCAATGGGTGCTACTCGTTATGCGAATGGAGAAGCGCTTGGATCTCTCGCCTACGGTCACTTATCAGGACGTTTCGGTGGGCCTTCAGGAATTATTCCGCCAGGAAAAAATGGCGAGTAAACCGGTATTTGCCACCTGGATGAAACTCCTTTATCCTCGCATGGAAATTTTAGATGTTTTCTCCCCTCATCAGAAATAAAGGATCAGTCTCATGGGTCTCATGTACGTATTTCCCGTCTCAGAAGATGAAAGCGATTTTGTGAGTAAAAATGATCAAGTTTTGATGCTTAAAACCTATGGTCTCCCCTATATTTTCTGGATTTATGCCATCTGTTCAGTGGCGGTCGTTTTTTTGATGTTTCTGGCCATCAAGGCCCCGGTCTTATAACTCGCCGCTCTCGGAGATGAAACAGACGCCACCCTGGGATACGCGCTCTTAACATTTATTGGACTCATTCCAGTGGTCATTTTTTCATTCTTTTTCTACGAAAAAAGAATCATCAAAAAACAAAATGAGATAAGTCTCATTCATAAAGTTTTTGGTGTGACTTTTTTTTCTGAAAAGTTTGTTATCGAAGCCTCAGATTCCTTAACGATAGAACCCTTCCTCACAAGTCCCAATGTCGCGAGAATCCAATCCTCAGATGATAATTTAGGGTTTCAAAATAAAGGGTACTTTATTCTTTGGCTAAAGGGTAAGGACGGACAGAGGATTCAAATCGATCGTCACTCCCGGAAGGCCGACTTAGAAAAATTAAAGATTCTTCTTAGCTAAGATCTTTTAGTAAGTAACACTCAGACCAACACCAAAGCGGTTACCCACAAAGCTCGCCGACGTATCCCTATAGGGGGAAGGGGTCTTAAATTTACCAAGCTCAGTTCTATACATTCCGCCGTAGGCCTCAAGGGCCAGTTTCTTTTTAAAATAATAGGAAAGATTAAGACCAGCTCCCATCGAATAACCATAACTGTTGATCCTGAAATCTTCACCTAAACTATAGGAAGAGTAGGGAATCGCAAGAAGCTGAGCTTCAAGTCGCGCCAGAAATTTTTTAATCCTTAAAAATCGGTAGCTCAAACCAGGGCCGATCTCCAGAGACTGGTAGGTCTCATTGTCGAGGGATGCGGATTGGTAATTCACGATCGCCTCGACATCAAAAACCTTTGCGACCAGAACCTCGCCCTTGACACTCACTCCCTGCCACAAGAAGACGTCTCCGTCCTTGGCATCACCGTTGGAAAAGGTTGAATCAATTTCAGAGGAGAATAAAAAATAAGACATCGAAAATTTGGATTCAGGTAAGATGAACGCACTTTTCTGAAATCTCTCCACCGTTAAGCGCTCGGAGTCTGTGTTTTCTTTTTCGGAGGAAATGTCTACCACCCGAATGTAAGCAATTTTGCCGGATACAATGATGGGATAAACCTGAGCATTATTTCTGGCAATATCGCCTACGATGACTTTTTTCCCTTTGGAAATGTAGCCAATGGGGCCAGTCATTTCGGGATCGGAATAAATGACCGCCTCTTCCGCTATGACAATGGCAGGCTGAGAAGCCAACAAATTCTGACACCAAAGACCCATTAAAAAAATGAGACCCAAAATCATCACAGGCCGTGATGCCTTAGATTTAAGATGGTTAGCGTTATTCATAAATTCTCCGACACTTTTAGTTCGAAAAAATGAGAAGCTATTAAAAGCTGAGCTAAGAAGAGTGTCATTAGAATGAGTCTAACCTGACAGAAAATAAAAGAGGAGCAAAAAACACGACCTCTTAATTTCTTTTTCACCTGACCGATTAGCTACAGGTGTGATGATATTTTCTAAGGAACGATTATGAATAAGGTTCAAACAATTTCTTTTCTAGCAATAGTGATTTTATCCGCTGGTTGCAATGAAAAAGTTTCACCTGACTTAGCAAACGCGAGTGCTACAACTCCTGATTCCTCGACCACAACTTCGACCAGCGGCTATTCGTTTAAACTCATTAATAAGGCCGACCCCATTTACGGCTTCCAATTGCATAAAACGGGCCTGGGTAATGCCGATGGAGGAGGAGTCGGAGCATGTGAAATCAAAACCACTAGTAAAGACGACAAATTTTCACACAAGACTTTTGCTCCTACTTTGACTTCCACAAATTCCGCAAGAGATATCACCTGCTACATGGACGCCGAGGAATTCTCGCTCTATTTTGGGGGCCTCTCTTTTGAAATCCAGGCCTCCACAGATGCCTGCGAGTTTGTCTCCTATAGCCCCTTCTCCTATTATAACCGCATGCCAGGGGACTCCACTGGGAAGTATACTAAAATTACCTGTGCTGATGGAACCACAAGTGCTCAGGTTACTCTCGCGTTCGGAGTGTCACCCGAATTATCCGAATTAATTGATACAAGAAACGATAGTGATGCTGAAACCGTTGATGACATAGGGTGCAACCAATACGCAAGTTCGACAATCGATAAAACTATCCGAAACAAATTCAGCATTTCTTCGGAAGAAAAACTTTGCCGCTTCAATTACACCGATGGTGCTAACGAGACGTGTGATATCGGAACTATTGATATAGATGAATACGTTGTGACTTTCGATGAGGCCAAGGCCGAGGAAGATGCTGAGATAGAAGCAGTGAGAGCGGCTAAGGCAGAAGCAATCAGTCTTGATGTTGGATATGAAGGTGCTATCGCAACTGCACCTTACGATGGAACTAATGCCATATCAGAAGGTGAGACTGCTTTCATGCAAGGAACGACAGTATATACAGATGAATATAAAAGAGTGAAAGAAGCTCAACTCTCCGCAAATAAAGGACTTGTTAAATATATTTCAAAATCCGACATCCCAACAACCAAAACCATCAAATGCGGAGGAAAGCCGGGCAAATGTATCAGAGGACCGATCGTCCAACATATAGCGGATGAACCGAGATGGTATCTTAATACATGGGTCGCGAAAGGGAATCCTATCACTGCCACCTACAGCTACCCAACTTTGATGCCAAAACGTAAGGGAACCTTTATTTATGCGAACTTCAGGCGAGATCTGGCGATCACGCATAATGAGTTTACTGAGACTGATCCAGATTACGATACATTCATAAGTTCTTTCTCTCCGCCTACTACCGTGATTGACCCCAAGGTCATGGACCTATTAGCTCGAAATAGAAAAAGCGATGGCTCGGTTTTTAAGGAGAGCCTTCAGATTCCACTAGATGAACTCGATACCTACAACGCAAAACCTTTGGCGGCAGAGGCCTATGTCGGAATTGGTTATAAAAACTACACCAATCCATATTATACATTTGAGTGTCTGGATAAGGCCCGGGAGCCGATGGCAAGAATTAGAATGCTTGTCAGAGAATGGGACCGAATTTTTCCCGTCACAGAAAAGGGTAAACCACATTCTGACCTTGAACTTATTAGTGACATCTATAAAACAGATCCAAACGACAGACCTCGCCAGGACGTCTTTGGAACTCAAGATGGCGGAGATTATGGAGACTGGGATGACTGGAACGATTTCTTGGACTGGGATGATCTCTTCTGGCCACAATGGACATCAGGGGATGGAGATCGGAAAGTAGGCCCTGTGGCTAAATACTTTCAACATTCGGCATTTCCGAACGAAAAGGATGACGAAAATTGATGCTAAAACTTCAATTTCATCGATCAGATCTTAAAAAGTCTGATCGATGAATAAGTAAAAAATTAACCTTCCATATGGTTCTTCACTCTGTATCTCGTTCCCATGAACCAGAAAATACCAGAAAAGAACGCCATCAAAATCGCAAAGAACATAAAGTAGCCACTCGAAGCAATCGGAAAGAAATTAACTTTTGAAACGTAGGCCGTAATTAAGTTACCGAAAAACACCGTGAGAAGCCAGATCGACATGATGGATGACTTCATGGCACGAGGAGCTTGAGTGTAGGCAAATTCAAGACCTGTAATTGAAATCATTACCTCTGCCATTGTGATGACGAGGTAAGGGAAGAACTGCCACATAACATTAATTTTTGATTCAGAACCATCCATCCACATCTGCAGACCGCCGATGAGGGCAAACGAGACCGCCGCAACAAACATCCCAAGAGTCATGCGCTTAATTGGAGTAGAGGTTATTCCAAGTTTATCGAGAGCGGGATAGATGAGCATTGAGAAAACAGGAATGAGAACCATAACCATGATCGGGTTCCATGCTGCAATTTGAGAGGCCTCAAATTGCACACCCATGAAGGACAGATCCATGTTCATCGCCTGAATAACCCAAGAAGAACCATGCTGATCAAAAAGCGCCCAGAAGAATGTTCTGGATGCAAAAAGTTTTGCGATATCAAATACCGACCTCACTGCTTCGATCTGCTCTTGAGAGTGCTCCTTAACTGCACCATCCAGGAATTTCTCCCCAGCCTTCCGAGAAGAAGAGTGCTTAAAAGCAGAAAGGACGACATTCAGAAGTCCATGTCCATCTGATTTTGTAGGAGGAACATGAACAAATTCATTTCGACCCATCCAGAAAACAAATGTAGCGATCAACATTAAAACACCCGGGATACCAAAGGCAACCGAGGGGCCATAGGCCTTAAGTGTCCAAGGAGTAATGAGGGTTGAAAAAAATGATCCAAAATTGATCATGAAATAAAATAATTCGTAAACTTTTTTAAGAAGATGCTTTTGATTCGCTTTGAATTGGTCACCAACGTGAGCAGACACACAAGGCTTGATACCGCCAGACCCAAGAGCGATGAGACCCAGACCAGCGTAGAGTCCTAGCCTGTTTTCCCAAACGGCAAGAACCGCATGCCCGAGGCAGTAAACAAGTGAAAGATAGAGGATTGTTTTATACTTACCCCAAATGCGGTCTGAAATATAGGCACCCAGGAGTGGAAACAGGTAACAAGCACCCGCAAAAAGATGATAAGTCGACGTCGCTTCAGCTTCTTGCATAAGAAGAACCTGAATCATGAAGACGGTCAGAATTGATCTCATGCCGTAATAACTGTAACGCTCGCAGGCCTCGTTACCAACGATGTATTTAATTTGGCCCGGAAACTTGTTTGCGTCTGTATCAATAGATACTGCAGAAGCTGCTTGTGACATACTTTTCTCCTTCAAAGGGGGGTCATTCGTTTTTGTGGCTATTCCGAATCATTAAAATTGAATGGCTTAACACGTTTGTTGCCACCCAATTTCTTCGGCTTATTCGGATCCTCACCATCATCTTTTTCCCAGTGACGATACCAATCTCCCGCCGGTTTTTCTTGATTTTTTTCCTTACTTTGAATTTCCTCTCTCACGATATCCTCACGTTTTTTCAACATGGTTTTCGTACTCTTTTGACCCTGGACAATCGAGGACTTCTCATTTTTACCGGTAAAGGAGTTCTTATCGTGAGCAGAAATATCCAACG
>CAXNNO010000076.1:0-8304 GCA_964203555.1 Bacteriovoracales bacterium | reverse complement strand
AGTTCTGGACAAAATCATCAGCCGCTCCATTCTTTCGGATGTAAAACACAAGGTGAAAATATGAGACTTTTTGTATTTTTCATATTGATCATAAATTGGGGTTGCGTTGGTACAATCGAAAGCTCGAAAACACCAACCTCGGATAATCTCTCTCCAGTCCCAGGAATTATCAATTTCAGCGGCGTGCAGAAAGTGGTGGCCATTTCTGATACCAGAGTTGAGATCTATTTTCCAAAAGCAACGGGTGGATCCGGAAAATATGTTTACGAGGTCTATGTCGGAACAGACAGGGTTGAAACCTACCCTGACGAGGTCCTTAATATGGATTCAGGAATTTATCAGGTGATGATAAAAGATCTCTCGATTTTTTCAACTATCGCCATAAGAGTTGAAGTGAGAGACGCCGTTCTGGATGCCAAAAGTAATAATAATAAAATTGAAAAAGCTTCCACCTTCTCAACTGAAGTTTGTCGCTTTGATGGAATTGTTTCTGTTTCCAATCTTCCAGGGGAAAGTGGAAAGGATTCATTAAAAATAAAATGGGTACCCGCACAGGCGGTTTCTCTCGGTCATGAGGCCAACCCCATCACCTACGAAGTCGTCCTCGTTAAGCAGGGTAAAAGTGACGGAACTGGAACGGCGATTGAAAAAGATCAAATGGATAGCACCACTCAGGGCAGATATGTCTACACTATTCCCTGGAGTGATAATTTAAACGAATATATTGTCCGCGGACTCGCGGCAGATTATAAATATCTTATCAGGGTCAGATGTATTCACCGGGATTCCAAGACAAACTTATTTTATCCAGAACTCCGCAGTGAACTGAATAATATCACTGTTCAGCATGCTACGCTCAACGATGACCTCTCAAATTTGTCAACCGCGGGTATCGGGCTATCCGCCACTAATCTTCCTGGCCAGAGCGGGTTAATGGGGGTGAAGGCCTCCTGGAGCGAAGTTCAGGGATCATTTGATCACTTCAGAGTTTATTTTTCACAAACTAACTCAGCTCCGCAAATCAATCCAGAATGTGATCCAGCAAACTGTAAAAAAGAAACCTACTCTTCATTGAATTCCATTATAACGGGCCTTCAACCATTTACCAATCACTTCGTGAGGCTCGTTATCTGTGGCAACATAAGCTGCACAACTAAATTTGTTACAGACTCTATCTCAATAAGAACTGAGCCAAATATTGCTGTCTTCAATGGGATACGTGAAATTTCGATGAACTACGAACCCGCAGAAATTGGTTTCATAGATCTTAAATTCGATCTTCCTGACTTCACAACGGGCTACGGGGAAAAGTACCAGGTAGAGGTTAAAATTGGTGATGGCGTGTATACAAAAATCGAAGACCAAACAGAGATCTTATTAAATGAAAACTACGACATCCTCACTGCCAACAAACTAAAAATTTCAGGCATTGAGCTGGGAAACACCGAAAAGTATTGCTTCAAAATAAAGCTCAAAATTGGGGCCACAACAGACACAAACACTGCTTCGTCGTGCATTGATGTCTCAACGACAAGTACAGATTCAAGATTTATCGCACCATCAAAGGAACATTTTCCCGGGATAATTGCAACAGATTTTAATAACTACCTCATCCTAAAATGGAAAAAGCCCACCTCTGGCTTCTACTCTCATTATAAATTATACATTTCAACACAAGCGGATTTTGCTGCCGATAAAACGACCATTGAAAATCTAGACCGTTTCACATTTGAGCCCCAGCTTACGGGCGGGAGAATTTTCATGGAAAACTTCTACCCTATTGATCAGGGGAAAATTTACTATCTTAAAATGAAAACATCTTTTCCCAATCCCTACGTTACGGGTGAATTTCTGTCAGAAGAAAATAATTGCAGCTGGATGTGTAAGAAAACCGGTCAAGATTTTGGTTGCACACGGGAGTCAAATTTATGCCCGGTCTTGAATTAACCGCTGAAGTTCTTATAAGATAAGAAAGTTCCTCATCA
The DNA here is from genome assembly GCA_964203555.1 of Bacteriovoracales bacterium. Lineage (GTDB taxonomy): Bacteria > Bdellovibrionota > Bacteriovoracia > Bacteriovoracales > Bacteriovoracaceae > Peredibacter. The sequence continues at coordinate 6,319 of CAXNNO010000076.1, read as the reverse complement.
AGACAGGCAAAAACTTCCCAAATCCCAAAAAACGGTGGAACAATTTTCCCAGATTAAATTAAATAAACTCACTTTTCACCTGCCCTATATACTTTATGAAGGAGGGTGATCATGTTGAGATTTTCCTTAGCTTTTTTAATAATGAATGTTTTAGTGTACTCACCTTTGGTGTTGGCCGCGAAAATTATCATTAAATCACAGCCTGAAGGCGCAGAAATTTTCATCATGGATGGTGGTTCAAGACCTGTGGTTCTGGGTAAAACCCCATTTGAGAGTGATCTCGATGAAATCATCAGAAATTATGTCAAATCTTCAAGCTTTCTTATCGAATTAAAAAAAGACGGTCATGATCCCTATCGTCTCTTGCTCGCCAAGACCTCAAATGTCGACATGACCCTAACCGCCACTCTCGAGTTATCCAAGGCAATAACGAACATAAAAGAGCACGACCTCTTAATGAATGAACTTTTTGATGCTCAAAAGCTCATTCGAGCGAGAAACTTTACTGATGCAATCTCTAAACTGGACGATCTTGAAAAGAAAAATCCACGATTGTCCATCATTCCAGAATTAAGGGCAACTGCGATGTATTTAAATAAAGATGCTGAAGGGGCCTTAAGCTATTACCGTAAAGCTTTTGCAGTTAATCCGGATAATGCTGATGCCTATCGAATGAAGGTCTATCTGGAGAAAAAACTCGGTGTCGATTCGGAGATGAAATGATGATCAACAAGATTTTAATCCTCTTTTTTCTTCTGTTTATTTCCGTCAAAGGCTTTGCCACCACTCAGGCGATTTACTGGCAGAAGCTGATGCTGGAAGAAAAAGTTCAACATAAAATTGGTAACTCACTTGGAACAGTTCTTGCCGACAATCAATTCCTCGTTGACGTTGAGGCTGAAGTTGACGAGCCGGCCGCTCCGAACTTTGGAGACAATAAGGGATCAGGGGTTCGTGTCACCGACAGCAATCTAGCAGATTCACGCGGTGATTACATTGCATTTTCAAAAGTCGGTTTAGAAGTTCCCGTATTAGATAAGTACTACGATGAAGAAAAAACCAAGCTCATGAATTTATATCGCTTCAATGAGGCCTATGATGTTTTTAAAAATCTCCAAAATGTAAAAGTCACAGTTTACTTAAGTGATTCACTTCCAACGGAGCTCGCCCTCATCGCAGAGAAGGTTGTAAAAACGACTCGCCTATCTCTGGGAACCATCAAACCCAATTTTAAATTTGAAAAGCTCTCTCTCGAGTGGGTTGATCCTGCCAAGAAAAAAGAACAGGAAAAAGCAAAGGCCACTCAAGAAGAAAAGAAGAAGGTCGAGGAACCGAAAGAACCAAAAATCTGGAAAAAAGACTGGTTTGAATGGGCATCTCGTTGGGGTAATGGAATCGGCTTAATTTTTAGTGCGCTTATTTTCACTTATCTTGGGTTTAGTTTATTCAAGCGCTGGAAAGACTATATGGATAAAATGAAGGCGGCCGAAAAAGCGGCAAATGAACAAGTCGCTGTACCAGAGTCAAGTGGTGAGAAAAAAGAAGAAGAAATGAACGAGGAGGATGATATGGCACTGGATAATGGTTTTGAGCGATTTAAGCTTTGCTTAACACAGTATCCAACTGAAGCATCTAATGTCTCCCGGGAATGGATGGCGCAAAATAATGAAGAATCAAAACTCGCCCTTCGTGCAGTCGCGCAACAATTGGGATCTGATGAATTTGCCGGTCTTCTGTCGAGCTTGGGTCAGGAACAAAGAGAATTATGGAAGTCACTCATCGGGGCTTACCTCAATGCTTTGGAACTCAAGGAAGCAAACAAAATAATTGCACGAGACGTTCTGAAGTCACTACTCGTACCTTCAAGAGTTAAGGATGTTGCCCTACTTAACATGCTGGTCGAACTGGGCCCTCTTAAAATAACTCAATTTCTTGATCGAAACGAATCACATGCTGGCTTAATGCTCAATCTTCTGAGTCCCTCGCTCACGGGTTCCATTCTTGCCAAAATTACTGATCAGAAAGCTGAACAGTGGTTAACAGCAGCGGCAGTTTTTGATGTCGCTCAAATTGAACATCAGGTTCCGGAATTTAAAAAGGCGATCATCGAATTCAAACAAAGTCTTGCTCCATCTCACTTCAATGGAAGACTTGCTGAACTTATTTTAACTGCCGCGCCTTCAAAAGAAAGAATGTTATTCAAATCGATTGCTAAATCCAGTGGAGCAGACGAAGTCATCAAAGTCGCTCATCGTCTTTTCCCATCAGAGCTTTTATTGAATTTACCGGCGGCCTTTCTCAAGGAAACGCTCCAGGCCTATCCAATGTCTAAGCGACTTGAACTCATCTTGTCTCAAAACGATTCTAACAGCCAAAAACTTTTAGAAATATTTGCAGAAGAAGGCACGACTGCCCGGGAAATGATGGAAATGGAAATGGAAACAGTTACGAATGATGTCGGCATGATCAGTAGTATTAAGGGCCGTGCAGACGATATATGGAGGAACTATGTTCAGTTTGCTCGTCAATCCCTTGAACGTGCACCTCAATATCGCCCTGACGTTGAAAAGTTACTTAAGGATTGGGCAGGAGGCTTGAGTAAAAATTTAAAGATTATCGGTTCTGATGCAGCTGCTTGAAATAAACAAGTTTGAATGGAGGACTTAAGTGTCTGGAATATTACCTGAAACACCTGTTTTTTTAAAAGAAAGACGTCAAAAATCTCGGCAGGAGATCATCAAATCCCTGTCTCTTATGTTACCGGAATATAAACCACCCCAAAGATCTGACACTCTTGAAAAAGAAGAGATGATTGTTACACCACAAGTTGAAAGCATTCCTGAAGAAATTAAACTCGCAGTGGAACTACCCTCGTCACTGGAAGAAGAAGTGATCATTCATTTTCAATCGGAAGCTCCTTTAACTGAAGAAGTCTCACCACCTCAGGCGATAGAGGTCATTGAGCTCGTTCAGGATCTGGACTGGAAGACTCTACTTAAGGAAGAGGATAAAAGACCAAATATTCTTCTTCAGCGGGAATGGGGACTTTTATGTGAAAGGATCCGAAGCCTGACTCCAGAAACACATTGGTCATTTCTGTGGATAGGTGAAAACGACAATTCACGCGGAGCTCTAAATCAGTGGAGAGGATGGCTTGAAACTTATATCTGTTCTCCCCTTTGGCAATGTCCTGAAGAGGTTGAAGTCATTTATGTAACCCATCGGAGTTATCCTCAACTAACAATTAGCTGGAAAAAATCAGACCTTCCTCCGCCTTTTTTAGTCAACTTACTCGGATGGAGCATATTACCTACTGATGATAATGATAGATATGGGTTTAAAATGAACCATAGTGGGGCCTACATTTCTGACAAAACGGGATCAGCATGAAGAAAAAAATTTTAATTGCGACACCAATCTTCCTTTCAACGCTGATAGCACTCGCCTATTATTTGATAAAACCAAATCCGGTTGCGGATTCGTCTCATTTGATGACAAAGTTTGACCAAGCGATTAACAGAATTCAAAACCTGAAAATCTCCGGAGCGACTTCTGATAAGTCTGGCGTATTCTGGCTGAGTGTAAATGATGCCTATGATTGGTTAAAATCCATCAATAATGAAGATCGTTTCTTTTTCCTCTACTCTGTGGTGGATGCTGCCGGAATAAATGACTCCAAAGAAAGAGAGGAATCTCTCAAGCTGGTTATTGCTTTGGAAAAAGATCGCTTCGATGACAGTTACCTTGCAAAAAAACAAAAATCAGAATGGTTAAATCACGTCGGAAAGATGTCAAAAACACTCAATGATTGGCTCTCAGGTGTTAAATCAAACAATCTCCTGATATCAAGAACAAATATTTCTAATCAGATTGCCATAAAATCACTAAAAGAGATTCGTTCAGAATTTTTATCTGCCGACAATTCCGGGATCAGAAATAATTCAGTGAACGAAAAATTGACCCTACTCTTGTTAATCATGATGGGAATCATTGGCAGCATCGTGACTTTCCTCAATAGCAACAAAGAAAAAGAACATTCATCAAATTCAATTGCTGAAGAAAAACTTAATCCACCCGAAGATAAAATCCAGGTGTTTAATCTAGTTCAAAATAACGACAATAAATCGACAATTAATTTAGAAGAGATTTGCCGCAAAGGTGTTGATAATTTACAGTACTTGTTCAATACCTCTGGTTTAAGAATCCACAGCGGCCCGGCAGTTCCAACTATCTTTGGCCTAAATGGAAATAAAGAAAAATTTTCTTCCGCCGTTGATTCTTTAATCAAAGGTGCTCTGGTCCTTGCACAAAATCAAAATGATCAAACTTTATCCATGCAGTGGTCATGTAAAACCACTGAAGATCGCGCCTATGTTGATATCGAAATCTTAGGCAAAGAATTTGACATTGATGAATTACGTCGAAATCATCAGTTACTCAACGGTGCTTCAATCATCTCACAATTTGCAAGAGCAGAAATGCAACTTGAATCTTACAGACCTGCCATTAAGATTGTGCCGAAGGATGGGAAGACGAAAATCTCGATGAGTTTAGAGATTGAGCCTGCGGCATCGGCGGCACTTCAGATTCAATAATCTTTTTTCTTATTCACCTTTATCCGCTTTAAATAACGCCGCATCCGACGCATCATCATTTTCTGCGGCATCCTTAAAGAGAACCCCAAACCCCATCCGAATCGGTTTATTGCTTATTGGTTCCAAAACCCTGATAACAACTCTTCTATTAAGCTTAGAAATCGATCGTGGTGGTATCCCCGCTTTAAGACCCTTTCTATACTCAGCAACGGGTTCCCTATCACCCTTAGCGATGGCAACCATCTTTTCGGATTTAAAACCAAAGTATTCAAAGCGACTAATCACACCCGCTGATCTGGCGGCACTTAGGGCCCAGTGGCTCATGTTGGCGAGCAGTCCCTCGTCTTTGTCTGCATGTCCTTCAATTAATATTCGGTACTCAAGGTGGTGGGATTTTATCATTTCGATAAGGGTATCAACCATGACAAGAGTGTCATTATCAAGTTGTGACTTACCTTCACCAAAAACGGCGCTCCCTGTGAAAACGATGACAAGCTCACCATCTTTAAGAGTAATTTTGGTTCTATTTTCAAAATCAGGGTGGTGGGCCATCTCACTTTTTAATTTCTCAAGATCAAGCTCCGAAACAGCACCAGATTTTGTGAAAGTTTCGGCCACAATGCGTGCCTTTTGTTCAAATCCAGGTGGATCATAGTTTGCAAACGCCATCATCAACATGAAAAAGCAGGTCAATAAACTCATCAAATCAGCGTAACTCGTTAACCACCCTTCACTCTCTTCCGGTGGCATGGCAGGAAATTTTTTTGCCATTATCTACCGCCTAAAACTGTTTTCCAATCAAGCCTTTCAGATGGTCGTAAATAGGAATTAAGTTTTTCTGCTGCAATGATCGGATTTGCTTTCTCTGAAATAAGCTTCAAAGCTTGAATAAGAATTCTATTTTTAAGGTAAGTCTCTTTTGATTGCTCCACCATATTGTCGGCAAAAGGAAGAAAAGCAAAGTTTGCAAGAACAGTTCCATAAAGAGTTGTTATAAGACAAACTCCCATGGCCGGACCAACTTTTTTAATCGCATCGGCACCACTTAAGTTTGCCAAAAGAACAACCATCCCGATCGTGGTTCCCATCATTCCGAAGGCAGGAGGATATTTTCCGAGAATCTTCATTTTAGAAGCGTCCTCTTGATAAAGAAAAAAGAGATTTTCATTTCTCTCCTCCATGACATGCAATACCTCATCAATAGTAAGAACACCTCCCTCCATCAAGTTGAGACCTTCTTTAAAGAAAAAGTCAGTACTTTTTTCAGCAAGAGATTTGATCGATTCACCTTTTCTGTAGGCATCAAGGGTTACAATAGCATCTTTGATGACGGTGCTGTAGTTTGTTCCCTGTCCTTTAAACACACGGACTAAAAAAAGTTTAAAAAGAACCCAAAGCCTTTTGTACTGGAAGGATAAAGCTGCAGCGGAAGCGGTTCCGCCGAAAACAATGAAGAAACTGGGAAAGTCGTAGAAAATTTTCAGTGAATCGCTGGACAGCGCCAGACCTATTATAAAAACGGTTATTGACATTAATACGGCAATCATTACAGAGAAATTCATGTGGGCTCCTGTTTGAATGCTCTTCGGAGAAATGCCCAATATCTTTATTTTCCAGTTATGCCGGATGGATCGCGTAGACCATTAAGCTGGGGATTCAATTGAGGGAATTGGAAGTCTAAAGGAAAACAATGTGCCCTTACCTCGCTCAGAAAGTAACTCAAC
>CAXNNO010000075.1:0-8357 GCA_964203555.1 Bacteriovoracales bacterium | reverse complement strand
TCTAAGCTACTTGTTAGAGAGTTTCAGTATGGAAAAAACTCCGCCTTCGAGTTGAATATTCCAATAACGATAAAGCGAAAAGATACTCATTACAATTCTGATTTGTGGCTATTTGGGGATGTCACTCCTGAACGAGAAGAATGGGTTCTTAATTATCGTGGAGAATTCAGAACAAGAGACAATAATGAGAAATTCCAAATGGAAGATTTGGTCATTGGTGGTAAGGCAAACTTAAATACATCAGTTTTAAAAGTTGTTTCTGATCTGACTCTCTCCATCGATAAGCAATCCATAGCGAATGGACAATTTAATGCCGATCAGGAAATGCTTAATTTTGATCTGAAAATCACGGCATTGCCCCTCAATTATTTTGGCTTTATTTACGAGGAAATAAGAAATCCCTACCTACTCAATCCTGAAGGGGTTTCGGCCGGTGGGATTAAGTTTAAAAAATCTTTTGATTCGTCGCTGGCATCTGTACAGGGTAAGCTTAATTTCGATGGGCTATTTTATCTTACAGAAAAAGATTCCATTCCCGGAAAATGGAAAATCAGCTTTCGAGATTCAAAATGGGAAGTCTCTTTCATCAGCCCCAAGGGTGAGGCAAGTTTTTTTAGAAGATCGGTCGTCGACATGAATAGAAATGCAGTTACTCAATATATTGAAGAGTTGGGTTTTTCTGGTCTTGATCTTGGCCTTACGACTGCTCCAGTATTACCAATTTCGAAATTCTTAAAAAGTCCTCCGGCGAGCTACTATACGACGACTTTCTCATACAAAAAATGCTTTCTTGGCGATAGAATTTTAGATGGTCAGTTTCAATATGGACACACCCCCGACCAAAAATTCTATCGGGCGGAGATTTCCGATCAAAAGAGTCTCTTTAAAATAAACTATGCAGGAACGGACAATCAGAATGCGCTGGATGTCGAGATGACCAATTTTAGATGGAGTCCTTCTTTGCAGATTCTGGCGCCCTTTTTTAGTGCTCAGGATGCAATCCTTCAGGGAAAAATTGAGGGCAGATGGCTCAATTCATGGGACACAGGACAGTGGAAAATAGGCCTTAACGGAACTGGATTAAAAGACACTCAGGGGCGAATACCAGAACTCATAGCAAGTACTACCGCCTTTTTTGATCTGGATTCAAAAAATTTTGAAAAACAAAGTTTCAATTTTTTTGGAAGAAACGGAAACTTTGGTTTAAATTCATTAATGCTTGAAGGTTCTGAATCCGCTAAGATTACAGGCATTTTAAATTCGAAACAAAAGTCTTACCTAACGTTGACTCATCCGAAAAATCGGAAATTAAAACTGGTTAAAAAAGAGATTCTTGAGCCTTATTGGATGTTAAAGGAAGAGATATGAATCAATCATACAGCCCCATCATTTGGAAAGACGAGAAACTCCTTCTTCTCGATCAGCGCCTTCTGCCACATTCCGAGGTATTTGTTGAAATTAACGACCTGGCCAGTACGATAGTGGCGATCAAAGACATGGTGGTTCGAGGTGCTCCCTGCATTGGTTTTGCGGCCATTTATGGCATCGCTCTATGGGTGAAGAACCAAACTAAGCTTGCCCCTGAAAATTGCCGTAAGGCCTGTGATGATATGATTTCTGCTCGCCCTACCGCAGTTAATCTCTCATTCGAAGTTAATCGCTGTTATGAAATCATGAAATCCTCCTTGATCGATGGACGTTCCGTATCAGATATCTACCTGGCCCTTGTTGAATTCGGAAATAGGCAAATTAAAGAAAGCCATGAAAAAAATACATCGATGGCCAAGATAGCGGTTAAGGAATTAATCGCCAAAATTGGAGATGGGAAATGGCGTCTCATGACCCATTGTAATACTGGCTTCCTTGCCTGCGGAAGTTTGGGAACTGCCCTAGGAGTCATCTCCTATGCTCACCAAATGGGAAAAGTGGAATACGTTCTGGCCGACGAAACAAGGCCTTATCTTCAGGGAAGTCGTTTAACGGCCTTCGAACTTGCCAGAGAAAATATCCCCTATAGCATTGTAGTTGAAGGGGCCGCCTCTTACCTACTTTCTAGTAACAAGGTGGATGCTATCTTCGTTGGTGCCGATAGGATTGCTGCAAATGGAGATACGGCTAATAAAGTGGGAACCTCTACTCTGGCGATTGTAGCAAACCACTACAAGATTCCTTTTTATGTTGTTGCCCCTGTTAGCTCATTTGATACTTCCATTCCTGATGGTAGTCATATCGAAATTGAGATGCGGCCTGTGAACGAAATTACGGAGCTTAAAGGAATCAGCCTTGCTCCATCTGGTGCGACGGCCATAAACCCAAGTTTCGATGTGACAGATCATCGGTTTATAACAGGAATTATCTGTGAGAAAGGTTTTATAGATCCTGCTCAAATTGGAAATTTAGAAAAAGTGGTAAATTCATGAATAAAGATCTACGTGCTTCAATTGACATCGGTTCCAACAGTGTATTGCTATTAATCGGTGAACTTATTCAAACCAAGTTAAATGTACTTGTTAAGAGAAGTGAGATCACTGCCCTAGGCCGGGAGTTAGATAAACTCAAAGCATTTCATCCAGAATCAATGAATGACACCTATAATGCCATCAAGATTTACGCAGAAGAGTGCGACAAGTTCGGAATTCCCCGCGATGCAATCACAGCAACTGCTACTGAAGCTGCCAGAGTTGCCCATAATTCCGAGGAATTCTTTTTAAAAGTTCAAGATGAGCTTCGGGTTAACGTAAATATTATTACTTCGGAGGCAGAAGCTTTTTTTTCAACGAGAGGAATCCTCTTTGACAGTGAATTTGCAAATGAAGTTATTACCATCATGGATATTGGTGGTGCTTCAACGGAACTCATAAAGGTGAATACAAAAAGTTTTCAGATATTAGAATCAATCAGCATGCCTATCGGCGCTGTCCGCAGTGCTCAATGGCTCCATGATGAACTTTTTGTTCAGAATCTACAAAAAGTTTTCCTCGACTTTCGAAGTGAGCTAGACAAATTTCAGGGGAAGGAAATATTCTGTGTTGCAGGAACGGTTACTTCCCTCGGCAATATGCATCTTCAGCACCAAGATTTTGTTGAAAATGAAGTCCATGGATTAGTCCTCAAATCAGAGGACGTCGATGCTCTGTTTAAAAAGTATTCAGACCTTCCGTCCGATAAGTTTTTAGAAATGTTTCCCTTCCTTCAAAAAAGATCTCAAAGTATTTGTGGCGGACTACATTTAGTCTATCACTTAATTCATCGATTAATGGCGAAGCAAATAACCATTTCAACTTATGGATTAAGATTCGGTACAATTCTAGAAGGTCGAATCAAAAAGGAATTCATTCATGGAAAGTCTTAGTTTAAAAAATCATACAGTGATTTTTAAAGAGGGTGCAAAGGCCAATAAACTTTTCATCGTTAAAACAGGAGAGATTCTTTGTCTTAAATCATCCAAAGATCGTCTTATACCGGTATTTCTCGCCAAAGAGGGGGACATTATTGGTGAGTCTGCGATGATGGAAAATTTTGAATATACTTATTCGGCAATTTCAATATCTTCAAGTGAGCTTATGGAAATTACCTCGTTTAGTTTTAAGCAGGTTTTCAGTCAGTCACCAAATTGGATCTTGGACTTAACATCCACGATGATTTCACGTTTAAATAATACATCAAGCCTAATTGCCGAGAATAGGATGATTCACCCATCAGTTATTGAGGAAGCAGATTTTACGCCTCTGAAAGAAAATGAATTTAAGAAGTTACTCTCTTAATAAAACTGAATGATCTTATTACGGTGCAGATTAAGAGCGAGTTCTAGTATTTTCTGTTGAGCTCGCATACACTCTGACCTGTTTCCAGTCAGATCTTTCTGCATAATATCAAACGCTTTAAGTGCCATTTCTCTCGAAATGAGTGACAGAACCCGCCTCTGGTTTTTTACATGGACCAAGCTCAGCGCAAGACCAAGAATCGCAGGCTGAACCTGTGAAACAACTGTTTTGAGACAGGAGTCGTTCAAATCCCAGATGCTTTCAAAAGATATACACAGTTCAGTCAGTTCCTTGGCCAGTGTGGGATTTCGGGATTTTAGGTTTTTAAGGAGTTTTGCTTTATCACCCGAATCCATTTTTTGAAGAAGCTCAATAACCTGCTTCTTACCATTGATGAAAATTCCATTTTCCACTTTTTTATCGTTCATCTATTTTCCTTCCTGGATTGAGATGGATGTTTAACTTAGGCTTCGAGCTTGGCCTTCTCTTCTTCAAACTTCAGACGAGCTCTTTCCAGATACTCTCTGTGTTTTATTTCTTGATTTGAAATCTGCTGCTCGTTTGATATTTGTGTTTCCGCAATCCGTTCATGATTGGACTGTTTTAAATCTTCCATCAACTTTTCAAATCTTAGTGTCTCTTCCTGGATTTTCATTGAATATTGATTTCTTATTTTTGTCAATTTGAGCTCAGCGCCTGATTTCTCTCTTGAAAGCTCAACTTCGTAATCTTTTTTAATCTTAACGACCTCTTTCTCGTTATTGTCTCGAGTCTGAGTCAGTTCTTTTTCGAAATTGTCTTTCAACTTTCTAAGTTCGAAAGTTTGCCGCTTCATCATTGCTTCATGCGTTCCTGCAATTCTATTTTGAATAGTCACTTCACCTGACATAGCAACCTTTTCCTTTTAGTGAAAGCTAATGCCTTTCACGGCATTATTCATTATCATACTTATGTATCGTGATTTCTCACAAGAGCAGGCAAAAAATGATAGGTCCCCATATTCAGAAAGTTTATTTAGTTCAGGGTAAACGGACACCCTTTGGAAAGTTTGGCGGAAGCCTGGGGGGAATTAATCCAGTTGATCTTGCCCTCATTGCTACGAAGGCGTTATTACAAGATACAATGATTTCACCGGCCTCTCTTGATCAGGTAATTTTCGCCAATGTCATCCCAAGTACTCCTGACACTCTTTATGCTGGCAGGCACCTGGCACTCAAGGCCGGTCTTAAAATTGAAACTCCCGGCATTGTCATTAATCGACTATGCGGTTCAGGTATCCAGGCATTAATCGATGGTGCTCGTCTCATTAGAACCGGTGAAGCTCAATCTCTGTTGATTGCTGGTGCTGAAAATATGTCTATGGCACCTCATCTAACCTATGGTGCCCGCTTCGGCACGAAGTACGGCCCGTTAAAGTCACAGGACTTATTGCTGGACACGCTTTATGATAACTACACCCAACTGCCAATGGGGATCACCGCTGAAAATCTTGCAGATGAATATTCCATTACAAAAGAAGAGTCAGACAATTTCGCCTACCAATCCCATCTCAAAGCGAAAATCGCCTACGGAAAAGGTCTGATTCAACCGGAAATTATTCCCGTCCAAATAGGTAAAATAAATTGTTCCAAAGACGAGCACCTTAGAGAAGATATTTCTTTAGAACAAATGCAAATGCTTAAACCCACTTTCAAAAAAGACGGGACTGTGACCGCTGGTTCAGCTTCCGGTATCGTAGATGGGGCCTGTGCTCTTATCATCGCTTCAGAGGAATACGTTATAAAACACAATTTAAAACCCATCGCCGAGATTATTTCAGGGGAAGTGGTTGGAGTGGATCCTACAAAAATGGGAATAGGTCCGGTACCGGCGATTAATAACCTCCTTCAGAAACAAAAACTCCTTTTAGGTGATATCGATCTGTTTGAAATTAATGAAGCCTTTGCTCCTCAAGTTATTGCCTGCCGAAAGGCACTTGATATTCTTCCTGAAAGACTTAATATTTGGGGAGGAGCGGTCGCCCTGGGTCATCCCTTAGGTGCAACCGGACTGAAGATCACTTTGACTTTGGCCAGGCAGTTACAGCATTATGGAAAAACATTTGGAATCTCTTCAGCGTGCATAGGTGGGGGGCAGGGAATTGCCCTTTTAATTAAAAAAGTATGATTCTAACTAAAAGTGATTTTGAACAATTTAAAAACTGGCTTGACCTGGACATCAATTCGATTGCTTGGGAAGGGCGTTACGCCGACTCATTTAGTGGATTCTGGGATTCATTTTTTAAAGATCAGATCGAACCTTTAGAACTCGGTGTTAGGTTTGAGTATGCTAAAAAAATTGCTAAATCCGGCCCTTTGATTTCATGGCTAAACTGGCTCTTTGAAAAATACATCGCCTTTACATTTATCAACCAGGGTAAGTCTGTCAGGGAAATTGCCTTTCTCTACGATCTTCAGGAAAAGTATGTTTCCACGATTCTTAGGGACCATTTGATCAAAGTTTATCCCGCCTACGAAGACCTGATTAATGAAAGCTTTCAAATCAGCAACGTTAGTTCCCGTAATTTATTTTTAAAGTTTGATGAACTCGACGAAATTGATCGAGAAGCCGCCAAAATCAAGGGTACCTTCGAAGATGACATTCTGGCGCATATGGAAGTGACTCTGTACCCGGATTGGCCAAATCTCGTAAAGGAACTTCGGAAAGATATTCTTGATCTCAAAGTTGACTTTGAAAGTTTGAGGAAAAAGGCGAGTTTCAGAAAACAACTGCGCTTTTTCCAGGAAGTGATCATTCTTCTCCTCATTTTGAGTATCATTGTTTTTGCTTTAAAAAACACGAACAAATGGTATGAGGAATACTTAGTTAATAAAATCACACTCTTTGAACCCAACTTTTTTTGGTTAGATAAAAGCCTTTCTTATCAGGAGCAGGATCTTCTGGCCAAACAGCAAATTGACCTCTCCAATAAAGAACTAGAAGAACTGGAGAGGCTTGAGGCGCAAAGTGTTTTTGATGAAGAGAAAACTGATTCCCGTTATGACCCTGAATCCGACGTCGTTGTTCTTGATTCGGTTGAAGACGTACCCAAAAGTTTCGGCGAAGCTGAAACCGAACAGTCTGAGTATGAAGAAAACACAAAAGGCGGGTACCGGGACAGCTCTTATGCTTCTTCCAATAAAAAAGCGTACCGAATTCTTATGGCCTCAGTTGAGCCATCTGTCGTGAGGGATGAAATTTTACCATTGATGAAAAGGTACGGAATCTCTCAAGCCGATAACGTAAAACCAGGTACTCAGATCCCCGGCGGTCTTTATTTTAACCTTCACGTACCTTCCAAAAATTTAAAAGATTTCATGACCAAGGTTTCTGTCATTACCGAAGCGACAATTTTTGAAAGTCGTACTCAGGGTGGAGATCAATTAGGTAAGAACCGGGTCTTCATCTGGATTAAATCCATCTAACATTATTTTTACTCACCCAATAAAGTGTCCAGAATTTTAAAATCAGAAATTTGAGCGTCCTTTCCAATCCCTGTTGCATCGGCATTGGAAGCTTTGAGATTTTCAAATAATTCCGGCTGAATTTTTGAGGAAATCAGCGCCTGTTCCTCTTTCTTCCAAACATTGACGTTTCGGCCGGCATCTTTACCATCTTTTTTCTTTAAACTGATATGACTGGTAATGATGTTATTAAAGAGCACGACCTGGGCCAGTCTTGCACGTTCTTCTTTCGTCTCCTGAATCACTTCCTTGACTGATTCCTGATCAACTTGGGGATCCTTGACTGATTTTGATATTTGTCTTTTCCCGAGCTTTGCGTTTATCTGCTCGAGCATACTTCTTTTTTTTCCCTCAAAACTCTTTCCGACCAGCTCCGGGATATCCTCCTCCTTCAGTCGTGATGCTTCATGTTCCTTAAGGATCTGCATGTAACCATGATCCTGGAGATATTTTTTTAAATCTTTTTTATCTTCGATAATACGCTTTATTCTCGCCACCTCTACTTCGCGCTTCAGGGTCAATTCCATTTCAATGGAATGCTTCGCCTTTTCAAGGGAGTCACTCTGGGAAATAAAAGATTCACATTCTGCAAGCTCCGGCTTCTCCTCACATTTTTTTGCATTTTTTTCTGCTCCTTCATCCCGGGTGTAACCGCCTTCGATAATGTCTGAAGAGGAGTTATTGGTCAGGTCGTCAATCGTTTCTTCATTCGGATCCTTGCCATCCCCAAAGAATTTAACCGCCTCGCCGTTCATACCAGCGATAAGAATCTTGAGCGACTTATCATCATTTTTCATTTCTTCAAACTGTTCAGCAATTTTTTCAACATTTAGCATTGTTCTTTTGTATTCCTGAATTCGGTTCTTGGCCAGACAGGCCGCTGCCCCATTGGACACAATACTTTTTCCCGAAGAATCTTTCTTGGCATCGACTTGGGATTCTGTTTTTTCGTCCTTCCCAAGTTTAATGGAATCTTCAAACACTTCGCAAAGTGGTACAATGATTTTTCCACAATCAAGAAAAAAGTTGGAGAGTAAAGTCGAATCCATCACTTTACCATCCGCACCCTGAATGCTTTTAAAAATTTCTA
>CAXNNO010000074.1:0-8490 GCA_964203555.1 Bacteriovoracales bacterium | reverse complement strand
GATGCCCGGTTGGTGGAATTGGTAGACACGTTAGGCTTAGAACCTAATGCGCGAGCGTGGGGGTTCGAGTCCCTCACCGGGCACCAAGCTTTCGGTGAATAGTCGTAAGTTAAAACACGTGTGAGATTTTTAAATGCCCAGGCCTCGCGCCCTGGGCTTTTTTTTTGCCTAGTTAAACGACCCAGTATACTGGATCTACTTAATTATCGTTTAATTTTTGGGCCACTATCGAGTACTTCTGTTTTATTAACATTTTCATATTTGTCTTTTCTAACTATTCGTAATGTAATTGAAGAGATGTTGTAGGCAGTATCACAACCAACAAAGCGATTACCGCCCGCTTGTGCGATATCACTAGGTTTGTTACCAAAGGACTTAGAACCAACTCGAGCACATGTAATTCCACCATAGACAAGGTTGTTAAACATTTTAAGGCCCTTGGCATCATTGGCCTGAATAGACTTATCTCCACCTCTTTTATTAATAAATTCACATTTTTCAATTAAAAAATTATAGGCCCCCTTGGCAGTAGCAACAGCATCCTCTCCGACATTAAGCCATGTCACATTTCTTACTCCGCTATTTGGGCTATAGAATACTGCCGCATTTTTATTATTTAAGACAAATCCGTTTTGTAAAATAAGTGAAGTTCTTGCCCTGAAAAGAGGCTCTTGGTTTTCACTTTGCCCACCATCTCCCTTCTGCTTACTTCCATTTAAAATTCCACCACCAAGATCCCAGGTGCAGACAGCTTTTTTTTGGGACACTTTAGATCCGGGTAGCTTTTTTGCAAGTTCAGCCACATCACTACATTTTTTAAAAATTGTGCCATTCTTGAGATGGAGTGTTTTCGCCTTTGATTTTGGTATTCGATGGGCCGGTACTGAGGGTGTGAAACCACTAAAACTCATCGTAAATGGTAGGAATAATCCAATTGTAAGTTTTAACTTTGAAATTGAAGATGTCATAGTACTCCTTGAACAGATTTACAGTATGAATAGTATAAATGACTCCCTTACAATTTCCTAAAAAAGATTTTCAAACCTAGGTAACGGTTTTTTGGAGATGATGAAATAGCCTCAAAACATGGGCAGAACTCCAATAAAAACGTCATTAAATTTATTAAAGGCCAGGTGTTGCGCCCCGGCCTTTTTTATTGCTCACTTTCTGGCGTTGTGGCGTAAGTTCGTGGCTTTTCAACAATCATCTCATTACAATCGACCCATATTGGCGCTTTCTTTCTGACCGGCATGCGTTGCTCCCATTTTGTATTTGGTTCATATTGACACGGGTGATGCCCATTCGTATTCGGATCACATAAAACTTCTGTCAGTTGATTATATCTGCCAACTGGTCGGATACAAAATCTTACCTCATCATGTTCATCTTTTTTCTTAATGCCGGGAATTTTTGCATAAAGAGGGTCTTGGTCAGTCACCTTGACAAGTGTAACGCCTCCAACACAAATAGTGAATTGCAGCCTCGCATGGGGATTTTTATAATGCACCCACCAGTGGCCTCTAACTCCTCTTCCTCGTCTAGTCGGTGGCAGATTGAGATCTTTTAGTTCGCAGTTATTTGCCGACAACATATCACTCGTGCACGGAAGGCCGGCAGCAGAACCGAGAGTTGTTGGATCATGTTGAGTAAAGCATGTCGCTGGAACATTATCCTGCAATCTGGGATTATCTTTCTTAATTTGACTGACGCTATAGGCCCCTTCAATTTTAACTTCTGTCGGATTAAAAAATCTTGGACCATAAGGAAGAGAGTCTTGGGTGACACGTGAATACTCCACCCCTTTATCACAGATTCGGGTCGCGACAAATCGGTTGCGATCCTTTTTGGAAGGATCCCAATTACCCCTTTTCCAGACTCTATCAAACATACAGACTCCGGCAACCCTTCTTTCCGTGTTCATTTCCGAGCATAGCTCGAAAACTTGAGTGGTGCCCGTGGACGACCATCGTCTACTTAAATAAGATGAGAAAAGGCATGTGGTGGGCTTAACGATGTCAGTATCAGTATCAGGGTCAGTAGAAGGATCAGTGGCCCTAGCACTCAAGACAACTGAGAGAGCGATTAAGATGAGAGAAATTTTTTTCATAACAACTCCTGACTTTTATAAAACATAGATTGCTTCGACATCACCTTTGTCGGTACTGATGTATATCCCGCTAGTCGGTGCAGCACCTGGCGATGCTGCACCTGCCGATGCTCCACCTGTCGATGCTCCACCTGCCGATGGTGGTAATGTCAATGTTACATCACACTTTGCAGTGGTATCGTTCCATTCGAAGTTCATGTTCAACCCACTCATGGATGAGCAACCTTCTTTGGCCGAACTAATTCCTGTAACGCTTTTGCAGGTCCCGATTTTCGTGGTGCCTGGATTAAGAGTTAAAAAGGCTAAAAAACGCATCGGGATTTCTCTCCCTCCGGCAGATTTAGGTTTAACGATGTTGATCACTAATTCTGCGACATACTCCCCTGTGTCAAGTTTCCAGTACCCGCCAGACGTTTTTTGCAGGCTTGGATCTAACCCTTCTAAGATAGGAGACTTGCGAGAGGGCGGAGCAAAATAAAAAGGATTGTCTTTATGAATAGAGATCTTCCCATATTGCATTCCGCCCACAAATGTTTGCCCACTAACACCCTCGAGTTCCGTAAATTTAACTTGGTCTGATTTGCTTAGATCCAGAGGCGGTAGACTATCTAAATCCACTCCACAACCATCCGCTATCAATGCGAGATGAAATTCATCTTTAAGGTATCTTAACTCCTGACGAGAATTTAAGTCGGAAGAGGCCTTATAACCTTGCTCCATCATTTGCATCACCCCTAGGGCGATAGCTCCAAGAAGCCCCAATGCAATCAGGGTTTCCAGGATGCCAAATCCGTCTTCTTTTAATCGTACTTTCATACCATCCTCTCGCTCAAATATCTGAAGTGATTATCTCATCCAAGAAAATTTTAAGCAATTAAGAGAATTTTCTGCAGGCGTAAAAAAGTCTTCGTTTAGTCTCGGATTTCCAGGAGCATAGGGGACTTCGGTCGGAAAAATTTGATGTTCATGATGGCCAAAGTGGCAACTTTTCGTCCACAGAAAGTTGCCACCAAGATGTCCTGAGGGGAGCTTAGAAGTCTACGATGCAATTGAATTTATAAAAGGTATAAAGAAAGAAGCCATTACTTCTTTTAAAATCAATATTAATTTGAATTTTTCCTGGTAACTCTTCTTCAATCCTCACGAATGATTTTCTATCAAAAGAGGCGCCAAAGTCAGAAGAATAATGAGTGATGACTGAGAAGCCGTAAGTGTATTGCCAGAAATCTTCGAGTTTGTGGTCGTCATTAAGTGTGAAGCGACCAAATTGATCTTCCTGGTTAATCTCGCCCGCATGATCCCTTTCGTAAGCATCCATAAAAAAACCCTGACGATTTTCATACATCTTTAACTCACAACTCCCACCACCTGGCTCCTGACCAATAAAAATCCTCTCTTTCTGATTTTTAAGAAGATTCTTTAAAGGTTCTGGAACCTCGTAGGCCACTACGGTGAGGGAAAAGAAGAGGGTCACGAAGGCAGCTGTCAATTTCGTCATATTTGTCATCCTTTTTAAGTCAATTTTAGGAAATTGATCTCAGAATGTAAAATCTGAAAAAAGGAGGAGATGGGAGGAGATGGGAGGAGATGTACCTGGTTACTTTCTTGGTTTATAGGTTTCGTAGGGATCTTTTTCATCCATAAGATCTGCCCAATCAGGCTTCTTGCTCGTTTCCGGAGCGGTTTTTTCCAGGGCCTCGATGGTGCTTGCGGCAAGTTCATCCGAGCTGGTGCCCCCTTTAGACATCATTTCTTTGAGCAAACCGGGGTTATAAAGATTGATGTCTTTAATCGTTACCTCTTTGGCCTTATTTTCCAGATCTTTTAAATCTTTGTCTGGAACTTCACTTGAATGAATGGATGTTTGTTGGGCGATGGTCTTTAATTCTTTTTTGGTCAGCTGAGCTAATTGGGAATTATTTTTTTTCTTCATAAATGTTTGACCACCACCTATGTGGATTGTCTCTTTTTTATTTTCGTCTTCTAAGTCGATGGCCCCTCTTAAGACTGAAATTTGAGTCAGACCTGAGTTGTGCTGAAAAATATGGAAATCAGTTCCTCTCACTCCCATGACGACATTTCTTGTGATGATTTTCATTCCCGATCGCGGGCCGCCTTTTTCAATTAATCCCCTGACCGCTCCTCGTAAAATAGACATGGTTGATTTTTCTTTTTCCTGAACTTCTTCCTGGCCCCATTTAATTTCGTACTGGGTGTTATTTGAAATAAAAAAATGGTCCCCGTTTTTAAAAATAATTTTCAACTTAGATAATGGCCCGGTCGTTACGATGTAACCGTTCTCCAGTTTCATGCCTCTGGTGGCAGGTATTATTCGATAGGTTTTATCAAGATATTTAACCAGTTTATCCTTGGTTTTTAACTTTGGATTAAACGGCACAAAAATCTGAGTACTATTTTCTAGTTTCACAATTCTGGCAACATGATCATCCGCCAAAGCGATATTGTGAACGGTAAGAAGAAGCATGAGGGTGGTAAAAAGTATTCTCATTTAATTTCCTTATGTCTTATCTAAAGGCGAGGTAGAATTGATTATACATCTGAAAGGAATCTTTTATGAAATTCTTCTCCTTCTTAGCGATTAATCTCTTCCTCGCTCAAGTCGCCCTTGCCCAACAGAATTACCCCGAGTTAATGGTGGCGCCAAAGGCTTCAGAGAGACTAAAACGGGAGGCAATTCTTGAGTCGAAAAATAAGATCGCCACGCACTTTCCCATTCAGCTTTCAGCACTTGTCACCCTGGCGGCAGGGATTGCGTCTCAGGCGGATCTTGATACCGGTCATGATTCACAGGGCGTCGGGCCCAAGCTAGCAATGGCAGTTGGCGCTTCTTGGTTGATAGGGTCAATCTGGTTACAGTCTTCCTACAGACCCTATTTGAGCGGGTTTAATGAGGTCAAGCGAATGCCGTATCAAACTCCGCGCGACCAACTTTCGGCCGAGAGAATGGCGGAAGAACACATTGATGAAACGGCCCGCTTGGCGAGAAAACTAAAATGGTTATCTTTTTCAACTAACTTTATCGCGAGTACGTATGCCGCATCTTCGGCCAAAAACGATTCCGTCGGGAAAGCGATTTCTATTGGCGGCATTATTTCATCTTTTGCTCCCTTGTTTTTTCCATATTCGGCAGAGCAGGTGAGTGAGGATCAGCGATCATACAAAAAGAAAGTGTTTGGTCCCGTGGGCGTTTATCAAGGTCCTCTGATCGATCCTTCGAAGGGAAAAATGATTCCAGGTTTGTTTGTCACGACCAGTTTTTAATGCATCAGTTTTTGATTGATTTTGACGCCATTAATTTTGCAAATTCCAAAGCATCCTGAAAAGGCTTGTCGAGACCCTCTTTACTTAAAGCGTACTCAAGTCCCTGGATGAAATTCCCCTTGGATTCCGGACCAAACTTTGTCACATACTCACTGACTTCCAGCGCTTTGAAAGTTGGTAGGTTTGATTTGTTCGGTTCGGTGAGATAATGAAAAAGAGAAATAAAATCGGAAGAAATGTTGAATGAATATTGGGCCCCGTTCTTCATGATCCTGGCACTCAACCTGGCACATTCCAGGAGGGGAAGATCGAGAGATTTTTTATCGACGCAAAATTCAACAAGTTGACTGAAGTTTTTTTCCCCCAACTTAGAGTCATGTGAATAGGATTCACTGACCTCCAGAGCAATCGTCAAGGCCTGATGGATATTCAGGTCCAATAAACTTTCAATAAATGCACCCTTAAAAACACTTAAGAATGCTTGGGTTAATTCATCCGTCGTATGAGAAAATTTCAGAGCTGTTTCAAAAGCCTTTCCTGACGGGACACCTGCTTTCACTAAAACATTTGTGACCTGGATAAATCTTTTTGATGCTCCGGTGCATCCCTCTGATACCTTTAGTGCCGTCACACGGGTTTCGGACTCAGCGACTCCATACTCTTTATGGGCCCGGAGAAACTCCATGGTCGTAATAAATTCTCTGGTCGACAGACAGGGGATTATTTTTTTAGCACTTTCATCCGCCCCGAAAACGAGCTGAGAAATAAAAAGTAAGAAGAAAAGTAGCTTCATCAATGTTCCTTTGAGAGTTCCATTATAGGATTGAAATTTTATTTGACCAAGAGGACCTTCTGGTACTTAAAAATCCCTAATTCTCTAGACTATTTGAGTCGGGAAATAGTATTCTCAAAGCATTATGTGGTCTCACTAAGATCTGGAAGAGGTGCTATTTTTATGATCAACGAACTCAATGAAGAACAAGTCCGAACAATGACCCTTGAGCAGAAAGACGAATGGTGGCTCAAGAATGTTTATAAAGGGGATATGCCTCAGCTCACGATTAGGTCCGCCCTGACAGGTATGGTCCTTGGTGGAGTTCTTTCCTTAACTAACCTCTACATCGGGATTAAAACCGGTTGGACTTTGGGCGTGGGAATTTCGTCAGTTATTCTCTCCTATGCCTTTTTTAAATTTCTCGCAAAAATTAAACTAGGTACTCCTATGAGTATCCTTGAAAACAATGCCATGCAAAGTATTGCAACAAGTGCTGGCTACATGACCGCACCGATGATGGCCTCTATTCCCGCTTACATGATGGTCACGGGTGAAGTCATTCCCATGTGGCAGTGTTTTTGGTGGATTGTTATTCTCGCGATTCTGGGTGTTTTATTTGCGTTCCCCCTCAAAAGAAGATTCATTAATGAGGAACAGATGCCGTTTCCTGAAGGCTATGCGGCCGGAGTTGTCATGGATAGTCTCCATTCAGATGAGAACAACCAGGGGATGTTTAAGGCGAAACTCCTTATGGCCGGTGCCGGTGTTTCTGCTTTGATAGAGTTTCTGAGGGCCGATGTTTTATTGGATAAAATGAAAATCAAATTTCTCTCCATTCCTCATCATTGGGATGATTTTATTTATAATTTTGCTACACCCAAAATCATGGGCTCACCCCTGAAAGATCTAACCATACAGTTTGATTCATCAATCGTGATGATGGGAACTGGAGGCCTCATGAGCATGAAAACGGCCATGTCGATCCTCATTGGTGCCTTTGTTAATTATTTTCTTCTTGCTCCTTACTTCATTGATGCCGGTATTATTGCCGGTGCCAACTTTAAGGCCATTACGATGTGGAGTTTGTGGGGTGGTGCCGCAGTCATGACGACTTCATCACTTTATAATTTCTTTTCAAAGCCTCAAATCATTGTTCAAAGTTTTAAAAAGATGTTTACCAAGGGCAAAGCTAAAAATGATGTCCTGGAAAAAATCGAATTACCAATGTGGATTTTCGTTGTCGGTATTCCTGTCGTTGGTGCTTTGACGGTCTATTTTGGTCACATCTGGTTTGGCATTCACTACTGGCTTGGTATTCTTGCCATTCCTCTGGTGTTTGTTTTTACTCTTATTGCTGTTACTTCTACCGGATTAACTGCCATCACTCCCGGAGGCGCCCTAGGTAAGCTGACTCAAATCACCTACGGAATCCTTGCTCCCGGAAATGTGACCACCAACCTTATGACCGCCGGAATAACTTCCGAGGTTTCACTCAACGCAAGTAACCTTCTCATGGACATTAAACCCGCTTATATGCTCGGTGGTAAGCCTCGTCATCAGGCGGTAGGGCACATACTGGGAATTTTTGCTGGTGGACTTGTAGCAGTCCCTGTCTTCTACAGCCTTTTCCACGGAGATATCTCACTCTTTACCTCAGAAACGCTTCCTCTTCCAAGTGCTTCAATCTGGAAGGGTGTTTCAGAAGTTCTTACGAAAGGTTTGAGTAATCTTCATATCACTGCTCAGATGGCAGCATTAATTGGTGCCATCCTTGGAATCGTCCTTGAAATTTTGAACAAAAAAATGAATGGTCGCTTCCCGCTTTCCGGAGTTGGTCTAGGACTTGGCTTTGTGTTGAGATTTACAGATGCATGGTCTATGGCGCTCGGAACTCTTATTTTTTGGGTTGCAAAAAAAGTCTGCAAAGATAAGAACGGTGTCGGTTATAGAGCTTTTGTAGATAATCAGGAAACACTCGCCGCCGGGGTGATTGCCGGTGGATCAATTATTGGAATCATTCTTATTTTATTAGAGAACGCAGTCTAAGGCCGCCTGCTTAAATTTTAGATCTTCATAGGAAAGTCCCAAAGTTTTGGGACTTTCCTTTTTAAGGCGATCCCTGGAAAAATTTGTCCCAAGTTGTTCCTAACTAACCTATTAAAATACTGATTATGTTATGAACATAACATTTTTTGAAATCACTCTTTCTCCACAATAAGTCTCGCACCTCGTCTGAACGTGAAATAAGTCCAGGCCCATTGAATGAGAACAATTAATTTGCGCATGGCGAGGGCCGTGCACGAGGACTCCGGTGTCGTCATGCCGG
>CAXNNO010000073.1:0-8542 GCA_964203555.1 Bacteriovoracales bacterium | reverse complement strand
AGGCGCACAAAAAACGCTGGAGGCGATGAAAATCGGCGCTTACGATTTCGTTCCCAAGCCTCAGGCCGATGATTCAAAAATTTCACCTTCCAGTAAAATTCGGGATTGCTTACTTCCTAAAATTCTTTCCCTTTACGGAATGGGTCGTCAATACACCTCGGGTTTACAAAAAAGAGAAACCGGTAAATTTATGTGGGATCTCTTTTTCCCTGAGATCATGGTGATAGCCTCTTCTACAGGAGGCCCGAATGCTCTGGTTGATTATTTCTCACTCCTCAAGGATCCGGTGCCGTTTCCTATTCTGGTGACCCAGCACATGCCACCACTGTTCACGGCCTCTCTTGCAGAAAGAATAGGTTTTCACAGCGGAAAAGTTTCTAGAGAAGCCATTGATGGAGAAATTCTTAAACCAAATCAAATTTATGTTGCTCCGGGAAATTATCATTTGCTGGTTACAGGTGATAAAAAGAACCCCAAAATTGTATTAAATCAAGGAGAGTTAAGAAACTTTGTTCGGCCTTGTGCGGATTTTCTTTTCGAATCAGCTTCAGAGATTTACGGAAGAAATACCTTGGGTATCGTTATGACCGGAATGGGCCGGGATGGTGCAGATGGGGCAGGGGCGATAAAAGAAAAGAAAGGTGCCGTTTTGATTCAAAACGAGGAGTCGTGTGTGGTTTTTGGAATGCCTGGCGCCGTATTTGCAGAAGGGAATTTTGATTTTTCCGGTACACCGGAAGAATTGGCGAATAAAACACTGGTCGTTTCAAGAGTAAGGAGAAATGGTCATGTGGCTTAATTCCTTGGATTTTTTTGCCAATTATATTGAACGAGAAACGGGAATCGTCTATTCGGGTAACAATATATTTCAGCTAAAAATGAGATTAGAAGATATCTGCAGATCTGAGAACATTTCAACGGTTGATGAATTATCTCGAAGATTTCAGGCCCAGGAAATAGATCTCGCTCTTAAGCAAAAGCTTCTGGATCTTGCCACCAATAACGAAACACTTTTCTTTCGTGATCCCAAGTATTTTACGGCCATTGAAACTTATATTGTCGAAACAATTTTAAAAGATCGACCCAAAGACATCAAAATATGGTCGGCAGCCTCCAGTACTGGACAGGAGGCCCTGAGCATCGCCATGACTCTCGATGAGCTGAGTACGAAACATCATCTTCCCTCTTTCAGCATCACCGCGACCGATATATGTGAGAAGGCACTTATGAAATCCAGATCCGGGCTCTACACAGAGTTTGAGGTCATGCGAGGTTTATCAGAAGAAAGAAGAATCAAGTATTTTCAAAAAGACGGAGACCTATGGAGAGTAAGACCTCTTCTTCATTCTAAAATAAAATATGGTTATAATAATTTAATCAGATCATCTGTATATGATAAGTTTCATCTCATCTTTTGCAGAAATGTTCTCATCTACCAGAAAATGGATATGAAAAAAGCGGTCATTGAAACACTTTTTAGGCAACTGGAAACGAAGGGTGCGATTCTCCTTGGCGCCGGTGAAACGATGGTGGGAATCAAAGAAAATGTGGAAACTGAAAATATAACAGGCGTTGCGTTTTATAAAAAGAGCAACGAAAGTTTAAAAAGTATTGCATAGTAAGGAGATTGTATGTTTGATCCGAATACGAAAATACTCATTGTTGATGATATGTTAACGATGCGTAAGATTGTGAAAAAAATTTTTCGTGATCTTGGTTTTACCAATATCACTGAAGCTCATGATGGAAAGGATGCTTGGGAGAAGGTCCAAACAGGAAACTTTGGTTTGATCATGTCGGACTGGAATATGCCCGTTTGCTCCGGACTAGATTTTTTAAAAATGGTCAGGTCTGATAAGAATCTTGCGAAAACGCCTTTTATTCTCGTTACAGCTGAGGCCGAGCAGCATCAGGTCGCTGAGGCGATTAAAAGTGGAGTAGATAACTATGTCGTCAAACCCTTCAGTCAGGAGGCCTTAAAATTAAAACTTGAGGCGACTCACAAGAAAATTACTATCAGAAACTCGGCTCAGTAAAATATGACTGAATCAAAAAGTTGTTACACTATTGATAAACTTGAAGGCTATGCGGTTCTTCAATTAGGCCTGAAGCTTAATATTTCTGGCCGTAAAGAGTTTGAAAAAGAAATCGAAGGACTGGCCAATTTATATTTAATTGTAAACTGTCACTTATTGACTTCAATTCCCAATGACTGGATCAGGTTAATCGTCAGGCTTCAGCAATTAGTCAAAAAAAGTAATAAGTTTTTGAAGATGATTAATGTCACCCCTGGGCTGATTGCCTTTTTTAAGGGGGAGGGACTTGATACGACTTTTAAATATGCCACCGACATTAAAGATGCCTTAGTCGATACTGGTCTTGCTTTACCAGCACAGGCAGGGACAGCACAGACGGCCCCGGTTAAGAAGGGTTTGGATACGGACTTTATTAACCCCTTTCTGGCCGCTGCTGCAAATGTCATTCAGGTCTCCTCAAATATCACCTCTTTGGCGGGAGATATTTTTATTAAACAAAACACAGACGTTTTACCGGGAGATGTATCCGGGGTTATAGGAATTGTTTCGGAAGCGTTTGTCGGTTCAGTTATCATAAGTTTTCCTGAAAAGACGTTTCTCAAAATTATGTCAAATATGTTGGGTGAAGATGTTAAAGAGATCAATCAGGAAATTGTCGATGGCGCAGCCGAACTGACAAACATGATCTTTGGCCAGGCGAAAGTTGTTCTGAACAACAAGGGCTATGGCATAAAGAGTGCAATCCCGTCAGTTATTTCCGGAAATAATCATTCTTTTTCGACATTGACCAAGGGCCCTATTGTGGTCGTTCCCTTCAATACCGAGTATGGTGGTTTTTTTATCGAAATTTGTCTCTCCAATTAAAAACTTCTTCTTAGGCCTTTTTTAATTTGGATCTTGCATGAATCTTATCGTTAAATTGTCACTGATTTATGGAAGAAGAAAAAAAAATATCAAATTCTGAATGGGGAACTGGTTCAAGAAATCAAGATGAAAGAGTTTTTTTGGAAGGTCCTCGTTCACGCTCCTTTGAATTCAAACATGCTTTTGATGTATTTTATGAAATGATCAAAGGCTTTCGAACTTTCCATTTTATCGGGCCTTGCGTTACGGTCTTTGGATCGGCCAGATTCCTGGAGGATCATGCATACTACCGCCTGGCCTTTGAAATGGGGCAAGAGCTCACTTTAAAGGGATTTGCTGTGATGACCGGAGGAGGCCCGGGAATCATGGAAGCCGCCAACAGGGGGGCAAAATCCATGGGGGGAATTTCGCTGGGCTGTAACATTACTTTACCCCGCGAGCAAAGGCCCAATTCCTATCTGGATGTCTGGGTGGAATTTAAATACTTCATGGTCAGAAAATTTATGCTGGCCAAGTATTCATATGGTTTTGTTGCAATGCCAGGGGGATTCGGAACTTTGGATGAGCTTTTTGGAGTACTTACCTTGATACAGACTAAAAAGATGAAAGACTTTCCTGTTGTTTTGGTCGGGAAGGAGTTCTGGGAACCTTTGAGGAAATTGATTGAGGAGCGGTTAGTTGAAGCTAAAACCATTAATCCCGAAGACACCAAAACCCTATATTTTACTGATTCCCCGATCGATGCAGCTGAGTTCATTCAGTCCGTTGCGACTAGAAAGTTTGAACTAAGGATCAGGCCGCATAAAATACTTGGAGAGCATAGCTTGGGTGAATCAAAATAATTACATATCTCATTTTAAAGTTTTGCCATTTTCGTCCCCTGGGATTATCTTGGCGCCAACTGATTAGGGGATTATTTATGAATGAGCGCTTTCGCAACCCGCACACATTTGACATGAATAATTACTATTCAGGTTTAATTTGCGTGATCGGTGGTTCCGATCAAGATCGTGATGATCAAGAAAAGAAAAATTCATCTCAACAAAATAAGGAAAAGGCTTCCTATAAACTAGATTGGTCCTTTCTTAAATCTTCCACCGAAAATAAAAAAGATTCATCCCTTCCTGGCTAAGCGACGCTTCTAATGCGGATAGAAACTTAGCACATTGTAATTCCATGAACCTGTCATTAAATTAAGTCTTAAACGAATTATCCATCAAGGAGATTTTTTATGGCCAATATCGAAATTAATTCCCAACACCGCACCCCCATGGAACTTGGGAGCAACATGCATGCTCTGATTAGCTATAGAGCAATTGTTGCGGGCGTTTTAATTGCCATGTTTGTCATGACAGGTCTTATCGGTCTGGGACTGGCCGTCGGTGGTATGAAGATGGGAGAGGAGACAACTGTTCAGGCCGCGGGGTTCTTCAGTGGTGTCTGGTTTATTGTATCCGCCCTGGTCGCACTTTTTATCGGTAGTTACTTTGCTGCGCGAGTTTCTAAATTTCGAACCGGTAGAATCGGTTCAGTTCAGGGCCTTGCGATTGCCGCATTATTTATAGGATTCTTTTTCTATGTGACATTTTCTTTCCTGGGTGGCGCCGGATCAACTTTTGGTTCACTTCTTGGTAGGTCAAGTGGAGTGATCACCACCGGAAATCAAGACACCGCCGTTGCCGCTATTATTCCCGACACGATCGGTGATCTTGCCCAAGATGGGCTGGGGGAACTCAATCTAAAATCTTCTCCTCAAGTGGTCGCCGGTCGTTTAGGATCGAGAATCGTTCGTGGTGATACTGAAGGAGCAAAAAATTATCTCGCCCTGGAAGCGGGTATCACTCCGGAGGAAGCGGATTTACGAATTACTCAAATGAAAGATAATATTAACCAATACTTGATGAATGCCAAGGTTAGTGCTGCAGAAGCATTACGATCTACTGGGTGGACTTTATTTCTTCTTGTCGCTTTTGGGGCGCTGGCCGCTGTTGGTGGAGGCTCATTGGGGTCTGTTGCCAACTATAGAAGGCCACTCATTCGAGAAACTGATGAACGGTATCCTCCAGGACAAACTGTTTAAGATTCACGAAAAAAAACGGCTTTTAAGCCGTTTTTTTTGGTTAGGTTCCGCCATAGTGGCAAGTCAGTTTGCCTGATTTTCCCAACTCCAGAGAACAAGTCGTATTAAAGGGGATGGGATAATTTGTTTCGTGCCCATGACCCGCGGGTAGACCCTTCAGGACAGGGAATGACACCCTTTGAGCAAATCTCTCAAGGCTTTGAGAAATTAAATCACTCCCATCTTGTTCCTGGCCTTGAGTGAAATCACCAAAGATGAGTGCCTTGAGTCCTTTGTCGATGATTTTTGCCTGAAATAACTGCTCAAGCATCCGGTCAACGCTGTAACCCCTTTCACCCACATCTTCGATAAAAAGAATTTTATTCTTCGTCTTGATTTCCCAATTTGTCCCTAAAGATGACTGAATGATTCTGAGATTTCCGCCAGTGATGGTTCCGGTGAGGTCTCTGGACGCTCTGGCCTCTTTATTCAAGGGCCTTAAACCCTTAAAAGTCTTTTCAGTTTTTTTTCCAAAAATCATCTCCGTTAAAAACTTACGATCAGGTGATGACTTATAATCAGGATGCATCTGACTAATGGTCCTTCCATGTATGACAGGCCAGTTCCAATGTTGACTAAAAAACAAATGAAGGGAGGTGATATCGCTAAAACCAATAAACAATTTCGGTTTTTGGGGTGGCCTTAATTTGGCAAGATGAGGCACCAGCCTCATGCTTCCATAGCCGCCTCTCAGGCACCATATGGCCTTGGAGTCTGAATAAAGGGCGTGTTTGAGCTGATCAAGCTGCAGTTCAAGAGGAGCGGCAAAGAAGAGATCAGTCTTGATCAAGTCTTCAGGAACATGAGGAATTAGACCGACACTTCTAATCCAATCCAAACCTCTTTGAAGCTTATCTGCCGGAGAGTGGGATGCAGGAGCAATGATGTCGACAATGTCGTTAGGTCGAAGATAAGACCATGATTTATTTTTCATGGTTTTATTTTACTTATTTAATTCCCCAAGTCTCATATATTTTACTCTTACGGAAGAATTCTCTGTACTCACAAGCACGATCATTCATGTCCTTTTTGAATACCTCAGGAGAGATAACAAAAGATTGTGGTCCTCCACTGATGACCGATTCTAATCGAAGACCGTCGCAATACCTTATATCCACATATGCCTGAACTTCCGGGACTGATAGAAGAAGAAAGCAGAGTTCTGTTCGGGAGTATTTTTTTGACCTTGCAACAGTAATATTTGCATTCTTTTCTTCTTTTTGAAGTTTTGAAAGTATCCGATTTATATTCTTTCCAAATATATCCATAAAAGAAGTGATGTTGGAAATTGTTATTGGCTGTGCTCTATTGATGTCGGCCCTGATAACGGCCAGATTATCGGTTCCACTCATCTTTGAAATGGCTTCAGTAAATCTTTCCGCCGCCAACAGCTGGGCCACGACAATTTGGTCCTGGTTTGGAGTGTTTTGCAGGAGCTCCAAAAGCGAGAGCCTGACAATCATATCCAGCCGCGCCTCCATGACGACCGTTCCGTAACGAAGTTGCGCCAGTTCATAGATTTTTTCAACGGAGCTCGTATCGCCATTGGTAAAGATTTCGTTACCAAGGACAGCGTCCTCAGTCACAGCATAAACTTCCTGAAGCTTCAGCAAAGTATTTTCATAGAGTTTCCTGAAGGCCTGGTCCTTTTCCTGAGGAGGATTGACCTGAAGAAACTCGATTAATCTCTTCAAGCTATCCATGGGGGAAATTTTCCACCTATTTCCGGATCGATCGTAGGCACTTGAAAGCGTCTGAAGGCCATCGGGTTGGAGAACCTGGGTTAGTTCCTGGTTGACTCGATTTCTTGATCTAGCAACCCACTCCAGATATTGGTCTTTGACCAGATCCAGTGTCGGATTAAATCCGGGGGGTTTACTCCAGGAGTCAATAGCGAAGTACTGGCCCTGATTGTTTCTAATATCGCCGTTGTCCTGGAGACCGATTAAAAAGAAGGGTGCATAACCGGGAGCATAGACATCATAGAAAGGATTTTTAAAAGGCACCTGAGTCGAGGGTAGAAGTGAGGTTATAATACTTCTTAAAAAGTTCCAGCGATCGTCAAAATCTGTGTAGGTATTGTAAATTCTCCTGTTCTCTTCAATTAACCCAAGGCCCGTGGCCTCAAGAGATCTGACATAAGTCTCCCTGGTAAAGACGGCACTCTGTCTTTGGGCATCTGAAGTTGTTGTAGGAGTCACACCACTTCTAATCTTATTGAGCCATTCTATAAGAACAGGTAGTTCCCTGTCATTTAAACGTATAGCTATTCCCAGACCGCTTGGAACAATGGGGTGCTGTCGCTGTTCTGCCTTAAAAAGCAAGAATGCTTCAGCATCTTTCATCTGACACCATCTTTCCGCCATTGTTTCCAGAGCACACTTATAGGCCTCTGAGGCTATGGAATTATCAGAAATTTTTCTGATTTTCCAAGAGTTCAAAGTTGTTCTAACTCCTTCAACTGTCTCACCCAGAAAAGTTGAACCCGCGGAAAGTCCTAAGCCTAGTGCCGGATTAACCATGGCCGTGGTGGCCCCGACGGCGGACATAATTAAGGTCGCAGCGTTCAGTATGTTGGGATTTTTTTCAAGACATCTTTGGTTACTGGTGATCTGTTGGAAGGCGGTGTTGGTCATTTGGATAACAGAGGTGAGAATCTCTGCTTTGTCTGGGCCCGCCAGCTCCAGTTGCGCCTTATCTTTTCCTATGAGTCCGGCCCTCAGGACCTGAAGATCTCTTAATCTTGCGTTCGTGGACAACAAGATATCAGTACTTGAGGTTTTTGAAATTTGAATAAGTAGTTCTTGTTCCTGAGCATTGATTTCAGCGATTCTTGTTTGAGTTTGGTTAGTTTTTTCGAGTGTCGAAAGTTGTTGATTAAGAATGTTTAACTGGGCAATTGCACCGCTTACGCTCTTACAATCCTGGTCTTGAGAAATACTTTTTAAAGATTCAATCAAGGCAGTCGAATCGGCCAGAGCGGATCGGGTCCATTCCCCTTGAGTTCGACAATTGGCGGAGAAATAACTAAGTAGATTTTGGGCCGGAATTTCCGTCGCAAAAAGGGAGGATGAGATCAGGAAGATCAAACTATGAGCAATGATAATTTTCATGGATAAGCTTTTAGCAAACAGGTTCTTAACCCACGAGAAAAAAAAAACCGCCTATAAAATTTTCCCGATATTTTGTTTAATTTTATTTTGGTGCGTAAAAAATTCACACCACTGGTCTGAGAAATGCTGATTGTTTGGCACTTTTAGTACTTCTTTTACTTTACAGTTTGTCTGAAATGCTTAAAGTAATTGCAACTGACTTGCAATTAAGAGGCCTATGAAAAATATTCTTTGGTGTGTTATCTTTTTTCCCTGCATCCTTTTGGCCCATGAAGAGAAGCTTCAGGACATAGAAGTTCTCGAACGTGAGGCGACGCAGGGATTAGTTGATTTTGTGCCAAGTGTGACTAAAATTACTGGTTCAGATCTTATTAAGAAGCGACAAACCTCAATTGGAGACACCCTGGCCA
>CAXNNO010000072.1:0-8617 GCA_964203555.1 Bacteriovoracales bacterium | reverse complement strand
GCTAGAGCAGCTCATACATCAACGAATAAATCGTGAGTCTGGAATTTATAATGTTAAGACCATACTATTTCAAGCTTTTTCAATCAGATGCCAAAACATTTTTCCATCGCAATAGCCGCAGCGGAAGATACGTTAAGGGACTTTATCATCCCCTGAGAGGGCAGGCTGAGATTTTTCTGCACTAACCTAGCGACAGCATTAGAAAGACCGGTCTCCTCGGCTCCCAGCAGCAAACATATCTTTTTGGGATCCTTTAAATCTTTCGGACCTAAATTCTCAGTGGAATGTTCCGATAAACCAACTGTTAAAAAACCGGCGTCGTTCATCTGAGTGACGGCCCGACTTAAGGAATTAACCCTGATCAGGCTTATATACTCAACTGCTCCTGATGCAATTCTATAAAATGATGGAGTAAGTCCAAACGATTTTTCCGAAGGAATTAAAACGCCATTTACACCGTAGAAACATGCAGTTCTCAAGATTGCGGCCCCATTATGAACGTCCGTTATTTGGTCGAGGGCCAACAATCGAGCTTCAGGACGATTGATAAAGTCCTGGATCGCAAAGGTTTGAATTGGGGAAGTTTGCAGGTAAACACCCGATGGAACTCTAGTGAAATCCAAGTCCATGTGAGAGCAGATTTTTTTTGCTTGTTCCTGAAGGGAGTGAGATGAAACTATTTCTACTTTAACTCCCAACATTTTGGGATTGATTTTATGCTTTCGCTGCAACTCAACTAGTCCCTCGTCAGTGGCAACCAATCTATCGTGAATACGCCCGCGGTTAGTAAGTGCAGCTGCGATACTATGTAATCCAAATATAAGATCAAATTCTAAAGCCATTTACCCAACTCTTGTAATTTCTTTTGAAGAACAGAAATCAGTTCTTCTTTTTTTACTTTTAACGTTTCACCAGTTTTTCTTATCTTAACTTCTATTTCCCCGGTCGAAAGATAATCTCTTTCACCCAAGACCACTCTTATTGGCAGTCCTATAAGATCAGCATCTTTAAACATTTGACCAGGCCCTAATTGGCGATCGTCAAAAAGAGTCTCTAATCCCGCATTTTTGATTTCAGAGTTTATCTCTTCGGCCAAAGCCTTAGTTTCTGGAGTTTTTCCGATAAAGCATAAGTATATGTCGTAAGGAGCTATCGAGGCGGGCCAGATAATACCGTCTTTGTCATTATTTTGCTCAATCGCAGATGCAAGAATTCTAGTTACGCCAATTCCGTAACAACCCATAATCGGTGTAACCGCCTGCCCTTTGTCATTTAAAACTGTTACCTTCATGCTCTTGGTGTATTTGTCGCCCAATTGAAAAATATGCCCAACTTCAATGCCTTTTTTAAGCACGATTTGGTCATCACCAATAAAGTCCCCTTCTTTTGCAAGTCGCATATCAGCTCTGAAATTTTTCGCGAGGGTGTCTCTGGAAGGAGTAAATCCCTTCACATGAAAATCTGGCTCATTTGCACCTACGACATATGAGGCATTCATATCAATAGCTTCATCAAATATAATTTTTATTTCCGCTTTGGTCGTGGGGCCCATGAAGCCTTTGATTAGTCCCAGCTGGTCCAGCTCATTTTGTTGAGCAGGTCGGATATACTCAGCCTTGATTTTGTTCTTGAACTTCACCTCATTGAGGCTGTCGTCCCCAAGAAGCATCACCATAAAAAATTGATCTTTACCATTGATGACAGCATTCATCACGAGGGACTTAAGGCTTTGGGTGATAGGGAATCCATGTGCTGATGAAACCTCTTCACAGGTTTTCTGATTGGGAGTAGCAAACTTTTCCATCGCTAATTCTGGGGCGGAAATAATATTCTTACGAATTGTAATCGCCTTTTCGATATTTGCGGCAAATTTAGTTCTAGGAACAGTTACAACGTAATCCTCACCATTATCTGCCACAACCTGAAATTCGTGGGTCTTCGCTCCACCTCCGGCGATGGCACCTCCATCAGCTTCAACCGCGATGTACTCAAGACCCATACGCCTGAATATATTCTCATAGGCGATGAAAATTTCATCGTAAAACTTATCCAATGATAACTTGTCCAGATGGAATGAATACCCGTCTTTCATTGTAAATTCACGTGCGCGCAACAGGCCAAATCGTGGACGAATTTCATCCCTGAATTTTGTGTTGATTTGATACAAACATACTGGAAGCTGCTTATAAGAGTTGACCGTTTTACGAAACAGATCTGTAACAGTCTCTTCATTGGTTGGGCTGAAACAAAGTTCTCGTTCCGCTCGGTCTCTGGCCTTCAGCATTTGACCGCCCATTCCGTCCCATCGACCAGTTTCCTGCCACAGCTCGGCTGGAGTCAAAACTGGCATGGCAATTTCAAAACAATTAATTTTATCTAACTCTTCGCGGATAATCTTTTCAACTTTTTTTAAAGACTTGAATGCCATCGGAAGATAGGTATAGAGACCCGCACCAGTCTTGTAGATAAGCCCTGCTCGCATCATCAGTTGCTGGGAAACGACATCAGCATCAGACGGAGTTTCTTTTAACGTTTGCCAAAAACCTTGAGACAGTCGCATTGATTTCCCTTATTCGAATAAGCTCGTATGAATCAGATCTTTAGATCCTAAATAAATATTTAATTCACAATCATCTAACTGAGCGCCAATTTCAACTGTCGGCGAAGTATCCTTGATCGCAATCATATCCATCTCCGTTTTCATATCTCGTCCAGGACACTTTTTGAGATCAAAGACATAAAGACGATGTGATGGGCCTAATATTTCCTTGGGGATGATTTCTTTGAGATGATAGTCATCACCAGTCACAAAAAATATCTGAGAACCACTCCGCTCAATCTGTCTTAGTTTAAAAGATTGTGTCAAACGATAGGTCTGACCCAACTCTAAATTCTTCCAACTTTTACCAAAAGCTGAATAGCACAGTGAGCACAAAATTGAGATGAGAAAATAGGACAAAATTCCTCCTTTAACCCTCCTTATGTTAACGAGAAAGGAGCTAAATGTGAAATTCAACACGACAGAAGCACTGCTTCATCTTTAAAATATACAAATATGTTTTCATTTAAATTGGCCACGACTCAAGATGTTGGGGAAATTACAAATTTAGTTAATTCTGCCTACCGGGGCGAGTCTTCTAAAGTCGGCTGGACGACTGAGGCAGATCTTCTTGGGGGTCAAAGAACGGACCAAGATAAAATTTCTGAACTCATTCTTGCTTTTGAATCCAGGATTGAACTGGTTTTAAAGAATAACGAAGTCATTGGCTGCATTCACATCAAAAAAGAAAGTGATGCCATTTACTTTGGTATGCTTACCGTAAAACCAAACCTTCAGAACTTGGGCACCGGAAAGTTGTTACTCTGGAGACTGGAAGAACTTACCAGAGAGTGGGGATTTCAAAAAATACGAATGACCGTTATTTCACAAAGGCAAGAGCTGATCGATTTTTATGAGCGCAGAGGCTTTAGATGGACGGGAAAGGTTGAACCGTTTCCAGAAAATGATCCAAGATTCGGAATACCCAAAACAAATCTTATCTTTTATGTATTTGAAAAAGATCTTAGTGAGTTACAGAAATAAATTGTGGCAATTTATGGGCCTCGCGTACTTCAGCTTTAAGTGAAGAAGCGGAAACGATTTCATAGGCAGATGGAGTATCAAGAAGCTTTCGACACAACAAGTTGTGCAAGTTATGTCCTGACTTAAATGTAGTGATTTTTCCAGCAATCTCATAACCCAACAAGCTTACATCCCCGATGGTATCAAGAATTTTATGACGGACAAACTCGTTTGCAAACCTAAGTCCTTCAGGATTCATTACCTTGTAATCGTCTAAAACGATGGCATTATCAAGAGACCCGCCTTTAATTAAACCTTTGCGCTTGAGCATATCTACGTCTTTGGCAAAACCGAAAGTCCGGGCGCGAGAAATGTCATTAATGAAAGTTTCACAAGAAAATTCAAAATCAAAACGTTGAGTTTTAATCATTGGATGAGCAAATACAATCGTAGAATCAATAACAAGATTTTGAGATGGTTCAAACTGGGCCCATTTTCCGTCTTTTTCCACCCGTACTGTATCCAAGATCACCAGGAACTTTTTCGATTTGTTAAGATTTTTAATTCCCGTTTCTTTTAAAAGAAACACAAAGGATGCACCTGATCCGTCCATTATGGGAACTTCAGGACCATCTATTTCGATAAGGCAGTTATTAATCCCAAGTCCGTAAAGAGTTCCAAGAAGGTGCTCAACAGTATGAACTGCTTCATTTCCCGAACCAAGAGTCGTGGCATTTTCAGTCGTTCCCACGGTTAGGGCGTTGGCCTTAGTGCAGGTCGCTTGGGAAATATCAGTGCGGATAAACTGAATTCCAAAGTCAGCTTCAGCTGGAATAAGTTTCATCGTAACTTTTTTACCGGAATGGAGCCCGATACCTGTTACTTTCACATCTTTTGCAAGAGTTCGCTGAAAAATCATGTCTAACCTTATAAAAAGTCGTACTTACGTCTTTTATTATAAACGATTTTTATTCCGTTGTACGACAGAAAATTATTCTCGTTGTACAGGTCCTGACTGATTGAGTCAATCTTTAAGATATATGGGCCATAGCATTTTCAGACAAAAGGCGGCCACGAGGTGTTCGGAGGATGAGTCCTTGCTTCAAAAGATAGGGCTCATAAACTTCCTCAATGGTTTGCTTATCTTCGCCTAAGGTTGCCGAAAGAGCATCAATACCAACCGGGCCACCCTGATAATAATTTTTCATGACCATGAGAATTTTACGATCCATTGAATCTAGTCCCAGGTCATCAATATCCAAAAGTCCAAGAGCACTCTTCACCTCTGTCATTTCAACTATAGGTTTCTTGTTAACAATGGCAAAGTCTCGGACCCGACGAAGAATTCTATTGGCAATTCGGGGAGTTCCCCGGGAACGTAAAGCAATCTGCATCTTAGAGTCTTGGGACAAAGTAATTCCCATTTTCTTAGCATTATTAAGTATGATTTTCGCCAGCATTTCGGGTTCATAGTAATCAAAATTTAAGTGAGCGGTGAAGCGATCCCTTAAAGGATTAGAAAGAAGACCTGACCTCGTCGTGGCACCAATCAAGGTAAATTGACAAAGATCAATCTGCATTGTGCGAGCGGAGGCACCCTGCCCGATAAGAATATCCAGACGAAAATCTTCCATGGCAGAATATAAAATTTCTTCAACTGTAATGTGCATCCGATGAATTTCATCAATAAAAAGAACGTCGCGAGGTTTTAAGTTTGTCAGAACGGCGGCTAGATCGCCTTTTTTTTCAATTGCAGGTCCCGAAACTACGTGGAGTTCGCTACCTAATCCTTTGGCAATGAGCATGGCCAGAGAAGTTTTACCAAGGCCAGGGGGACCGGAAAGAAGCACATGATCCATAGCGGACTTTCGAATCAAAGCAGATTTAACCATCAAGTCTATATTTTCGACAACTCTCGTTTGCCCGATAAATTCATGGAAATTTTGGGGCCGAAGCTGTGCTTCCTGCTCGCGATCCGATCGAGATACTTCGCCGTTGACCAATCTGTCTGTCATAAATATTTACCTAAGCTCTTTGAGAATAACTTTAACCAATTCCTCAGGTCTATTTATCGTACCCTCAAGAAGATGGCGTTGAATCATGGGTAATACGTCCTGATCCTTAAAACCAAGGCCCTGACAAGCGGCTAAAGTTTCTTTGACCAGGTAGGGATCAACTTTATTATCATTTTTGACTTTTACACCTGACTTGACCGGATTTTCTTTTACCGCAAATCCAATTTCAAGTTTGGAAATTTTATCTTTTAAAGAAAGGATGAGTTGTTCAGCACTCTTTTTGCCTACACCCGGAGCGGATTTAAGTATTTCAACATTTTCAAGAGTTATAGCAGATATAATTTGTTGAACCCCGATGTGAGAAATAAGAGCAAAGGCCGACTTTGGTCCGATACCATTTACAGCAAGAAGCATCTCAAAAAATTTTTTATCCTGGGCCGTTTCAAAACCAAATAAATCCTGAGATTGCTCCCGAATAATGTGGGATATAAATAAGGCAACATCCCTATCTGGGATCGTGGGAGCTGCGGTAAATATTTCGTAGCCCACGCCGGAGTTCGTTAACACGACCGACTTTTGAGAATCTGAGTAAACTACGGTTCCTGACAAATAACCTATCATAAAGCCGGTTCCTTTATCTTGTGGGCGAGAGAATTGGCCAAACCATTACCCATTTTTTTTGTTTTTTTATTTTTTTCAGGCAATAATTGCGATTTATCAGTGTTTAGAAGATGGCAAAGAGCAATAGCAACGGCATCAGATTCATCATGTGTTTTGAATTCAGAAATCCCCAGAAGATGTTGCAAAAACTTTTGAACTCCCTCTTTATCAGCATGCCCGTGTCCAGTGACGGCCTGTTTGACAAAGTTAGGTGAGTACTCATAAATTTTTTCATGATATTTCTGAGAAAGTGCTGCCAGCATCGCGCCTCTGGATTGGGCGAGCTTAATCAAGGCAGTTGGACTCTTGACGAAAATGAGGGATTCCATTGCGACTTCATCGGGTTTATGGGTTTCTATCAATTCCAGTGTCCGATCAAAGATGTCCTTAACTCTGTGGAGAAATTCATCTTTCGAATTAAATTTTAATATCCCTGAAGTTAGGTAATGAACTTTTCTCCCTTCCTTTTGCAGGAGGGCGAAACCAGCAGTGACAGATCCAGGGTCAATCGCAAGTACAATCAAGAATTATTCCTCATTTGAGAGTTACGGAAATTGTACACACGATTGAGCAAACACGTCTAGCTAGCAGATCTGCTTTTGAGATAATTGCCAAGATAAAAAACTATGGAGCCTATGCAAAGTTGAAGAAGCTCTAACCTTCCGTAATCACCCTGGTTGATCCCGGATACGAAACATAGCCCCACCGCAGTGAGACCAAATAATTGCATGCCAAGACCAATATAAAATAAAGCTTTCATTTTTCTTAGAGATACAGCTCTTCTACTAAATAAGAAAGGACTTTTTAGTATCAACCATTTATAGTTGTTGGAATTTATGACGGCAAAAATTCTCGCTGCTGCATCTGTGGTGGAAAAAATTAAAGTGAATCTCGTAAAGAGATGTAAAGCGCTTAAAAACGAGGGCATCACTCCATCAATGTGCGTGGTGTTGGTCGGTGATAATCCGGCCAGCATGAGTTATATTAGAAACAAAAAAAAAATGTGTGAAGAGATCGGAGCAAATTTTGTTCTCGAACATATGGCGCCAGACATTACTGCGAGTGAGTTCTTAAAGCGAGTCAAAAAACTCAACGAAGATTCCTCCGTTCATGGAATCATCATTCAACTCCCGGTTGCATCCCAACTAAAAGAACTTGACCTGCCTAACCTCGTTAATCCAAATAAAGATATTGATGGTTTTCATGGGGTAAATACCCAGAAGATTTATTCCGGGAGCAAGGACTTAGCACTTCTTCTACCCTGTACACCAAAAGGAATTGTCAATTTATTACACTTCTATGGAGTTGATTTAAAGGGCAAGAATGTCGTTGTGATTGGAAGGAGTTTAATTGTTGGAAAACCACTTTCCATGCTCCTGTCTAATTTTGATGCTACTGTTGTTTTGGCACATTCTCAGACGAATAATCTTCGAACTTTGACCAGGTCGGCCGATATCGTTGTCTCTGCCATCGGAAAGGCCCACTTTTTTGATCGTTCATATTTTGATGCTGAAAAAAAGACAATCGTAGTTGATGTCGGCATGAACTCACTGGACGGAAAACTGACCGGAGACGTGGATCAAAACGATGTTATGGAAGTTGTGGACGCCCTTACACCGGTTCCGGGAGGAGTAGGGCCCATGACAGTTGTGAGTCTCATGGAAAATCTAATTACTGCTACAGAAAATCAATTAAGAGGACATATATGACCGCTTCCAGAACTCACCTTTATGATGAGCATGTTAAATTAGGCGCAAAAATCATTCCATTTGCTGGTTGGGATATGCCTGTTCAGTACACTTCCGTTAAAGAGGAGGTCCTGGCCGTCAGGCAACATGTCGGAGTCTTCGATGTCGGACACATGGGAGAATTTTTTGTCGAAGGTTCTGATGCGGAAGTCTTTGTAGACCAATTGGTAACGAATGACATTCTTAATGCTCCTGTTGGGAAGGCGATTTACTCTCCGCTTTGTCGCGAAAATGGTACCGTCATCGATGATCT
This sequence comes from Bacteriovoracales bacterium, assembly GCA_964203555.1. Classification (GTDB taxonomy): domain Bacteria; phylum Bdellovibrionota; class Bacteriovoracia; order Bacteriovoracales; family Bacteriovoracaceae; genus Peredibacter. The sequence goes on along the minus strand of CAXNNO010000072.1, from coordinate 379 downwards.
TATTGTTTATAAACTGAGACCTGGAAAAATACTCATTTGTGTTAATGCTTCAAACATCGATAAGGATTTTCATTGGATTAAGTCAAAACACGCTGGTTTTTCATGCCAGTTAACTGACTCTTCCAACATCTACTCTCTTCTCGCACTTCAGGGCCCAAAAGCATTTGAAACTTTAAAATCGATATTCAATGGGCTGCCGGATCTCGATTATTATTCGGTGCTTGAAACTGCTCTCAATGGCTCCCCAATCATCCTGGCACGAACTGGATATACAGGTGAGGATGGATTTGAAATCTTTGGATCACACGAGGTAGTAAATGGCCTCTGGAAAACCTTTATGTCCCTTAAGGTTACCCCTTGCGGTCTTGCCGCCCGTGAT
>CAXNNO010000071.1:0-8766 GCA_964203555.1 Bacteriovoracales bacterium | reverse complement strand
GGGGGAGATTGAGTTGGTGTTCGATCCTGCGGCGTGACTATCGGCCAATTTGTACGAAAAATTCTGGAAGTACTTCGTTTATTGCCGAATGAATCATACCAAGCAATAAGAATCCGTACTCCTCGGATGACACTTTCTCCATCTTGAATGGAGCGAAGTGAATTTTCCCATTTTCTATTTTGATAATCCCAAAATTGAAATTCTAAACTTTCAACATTCCTGAGAAGAACTGCCCCCTTGATTTGATCAGAATCCTCAATGTTAATTCTTTTCTCTGAATAAGGATCATCTGCAGAAAAATAGCGAACAAGACTCTTAAGACTTTTTGGTATCTGGCTATTTTGTCCCTCTTCTTCTGTCTGTTCCTGATCGGCCAGGGAATATCTGACCCACGCAAAGTGGGATTGTTTTTGATTTTCAACTTTTCTTCGATTGGATGAAGTGAAAAATTCAAATATATTTTTTTCCGGAGCATAGAACCGAGGTACCAGCAGGCCTTCTTTACTGACTGCCATAAAATGCTCATTTCTTTCAAACCTGTTCACTAATTGTTCATAGTATTGCTGCAAAACCGGGTTCACTGGGACGTTACTTGCTCCATTCTGAACTGAGCCCTGATTTTCACTATTATTACCGCCAGGAATGTCATTCATTCCCTGATTCATATTCATGATAGTCGAAAAATAGAGCGGAGAATAAATCTGAGAAAAATCCCAATCAAAACGGCTTAATGCCGTTTCAATTTGAAGATTATTTTCGTTAATCCTGGTTGTTCGTTCTTTGGTTTCTGCAGCATTATCCGTAATATCAACAACACCAATAGTGATAAACGCCAGCAAGGTGATGGCGATGAGTATTTCCAGAAGTGTAAAACCGGTTTCATTAGAAACCGATATTAATTTGAATTCGTTCATTATAGTTCGTTAAAAAAGTGGAAAGTGTATAAGTGTATTTTGTTTCCGTGTTAGTTACTGTAATTCTTGCCTGCCAGAGAACTTTTTCAATATTCTTTCTGAGCTCTTCAAAGACGAGCTTCTCGAGAGAAGCATCCCTCTGACCACTTGCCCCGCCACTGAAATAATCTCCATCATAACTTTTCTTCGCATCTGCATTGGCCGAGTCTTTCTGTGCAAAAAGTTGGGCAAAGTCTGGAATGGTGAGACGCTTTAATTCAAGTTTGTACTCATAATTTTTAAAATCATTTTCTTCAAATTTCTTAGATTCGACCATGTCAGCAGTTGCGTTCGAAAATTTGGGTGGATCCAGAATGAGTTCGTTTATTTTTCTCTCCGCGAGTTGCTGAAGGATGAGTTGCTCTTCGGATAGTCTTGAATCGTCGATATTATAGCCCTGGCCTGTGAGGTAAGCGGTTACAAAAAAAGCGAAGAGAGTGATGGCAATCATCACTTCCAGTAGGGAGAATCCATGTTGGTTAACTTTGTTACCATGGGCGACAAAGTTAAATTGTTTTTTTGTTATCTTCCTAGCCACTCTTTATATACCTCATCCATCCTAGTTTGAAGTATATCTTCCAGTTTCGCAACGTTAGAAGTTTTTAGAGGCTCAAAAACACTTTTGGTTTCAGACAGAAATGGCGGTATTTCGAGATAAGCAATTTCCTCAATTGTAGAAAAGATGATGAGACCTCCGTCTTTTTCCCCTGTGGGGTAGAAGTAGAGTGTTGCTTCTCCCTCTCGAACAAGTTTTTTGGCGGATGTGCTGGCCATGCCTAATATGGTGACGTCATTTGATAATTCGTGCTTTATATCTTCAAATTCTTCAACTTTATTAAACTGTCTATCGAGAGCAACAAGCTTATCCCGTTCCGACTTCTCTTCCTCAAGACTTTTAGAGGTTTTTTCCGGCATATCAGGAAGCGGCAGATTACCTGCAGGCCCATATTCAACAGTGTATTCAACGGGAGTTTTATCAAGTGAGATTTTTAACCGAACCACAGTATTTCTCAGAACAGCTTCATTTCCCGCAAATCGGACAGAGCGGTCCAGATCATCGACTGCTGTCTGTAAATCACGATGCTTCTGGACATTGTCGCTAGAGGGGACCGCTAGAAAAATCATAGCTGCCAGAACGAGTGCGACCAGAATTTCTATGAGAGAAAAACCCTGGTCGTCTTTTATGAACTTAGAGATCTTTGGAGCTAATATCGGCATCAGATTCTTCACCACCTTCAGCGTTGTCTGCGCCGAGGGACTTGATTTCAAAAGTTTTACCATCTGATTCGTAAATAAATTCATTATCCCAAGGATCTAAAGGAACTTTTCCACCCTCGATGTAGCCACCTGGTGCATATCTCTTAAACTCTCTTCCGCCCTCAGGCTTATTAACAAGAGCATCAAGACCCATATCCGAAGTGGGAAGATAATTACAGTCACGACGAAATTCTTTGAGCCTGTCTGCGATTGATTTGATCTGGATCTTTGCCGATGAAACCTTTCCTTCCTGAAGCTGTTCGAATACTCGCCCACCGACAAATGTACCGGCAAGAGCAAGTAGAGTAAGAGCGATCAATATCTCGATTAAGCTCATTCCCGCCTGGGATTTCATGATTTTTTTAATATTTGAAAACATACCATTCTCCTTAACGAAGTGAATTCATGTTCATCATCGGGATGACAACTGCGAAGACAATAAATCCAATCGCTACACCCAGACAGATCATCATAATTGGTTCAAGTATAGAGGTTAATCCACTTATCTTAGATTGTACCTGATCCTCATAGTTTTCTGAAATGATTTTTAACATTGGCTCAAGTTCTCCCGATCTTTCACCAAGTTTAATCATATGTGTTACTAGAGCAGGAAAATATCCGCTTTGGACCAGCGGTTGGGCCAATGAGGCACCTTCTGAAACGGAGAGTCGCGCTTTTTCTACTGCATCTTTCATGTGAACATTGGGTATCAGGTTTTTTACGATATTAAGTGCTGTCAGAATCGGAACTCCTGAGTTCAGCAGTGTTCCTAATGTTGAGCAGAAGCGGCTCACATTGATCATTTTGATCAAAATACCTAAAATGGGCAGTCGAAGCTGCACAGCATGCCATTGAGACTTGCCCTTAGGTGTATTGATGTATTTCATGGTGGCATAGATGGAGCCTATGATGATCATGATCACTAGCCACCAATAATTAACCAAAAAATTCGAGATCCAGATACAAACTTTTGTAATAATCGGCAGTTCTTTTTTCATCGAAATGAAAATCTTAGCTATCTTGGGAATAACAAATATGAAGATCACGTTCATCATTAAGAAGCCAAAGACTGCCATAATAACCGGGTAGGTCATTGCTCCTTTGATTTTATTTTTTAATTTAACTTGTGACTCGGTAAAATCCGCAAGACGAACTAAAACAATTTCCAGTGTTCCTGAAGCTTCTCCCGCATCAACCATGTTGACATAAATAGAGTTAAACACTTTTGGGTGGTCTTGAAGGGCCTTAGCTAAACTCGCACCTTCGTTAACCTTTTGCCTAAGGTCGGCCAGAACCAGACGAAGATTCGCATTTTCTACCTGATCAGTAAGCGCACTCAATGCTTCCACAATTTGAATCTTGGCCTTGATAAGTGTGGCAAGTTGTCTTGTCATCATGGCAAGATCGTCTACTGGGACAGATCCCCCCAGCCTTAAAACACTCCCACCTCCGGAAGTACCCTGGGCCTTTTGTTCACGAATATCAATCAACATTATCCCCATGGCCTTCACTCGCTGCTTGGCCGCAACGATACTTTCCACATTGATAGTGTTTTTGATTTCTTTTCCGGAGCGATCCATTCCCTTATAAGAAAATATAGGCATATTATTCAGTCTCTTCTGCGTTTACTGCACGCACGATCTCTTCAACTGATGTGACACCCTCGTATATTTTATCGAGAGCATCACCTCTAAGAGTTCTCATCCCGGAACGGATGGCAGCTTTTTTAATTGTCGCTGCATCGGTTTTTTGAATAATGAGCGCCCTGATTTCATCGTTAATAAGTAAGAGCTCAGACACAACAGTCCTTCCGGAGTAGCCTGTATTCGAGCAGCGAGGACATCCCACCGGCTTAAAGGTTGTCGCATTTTCGGGAACTTCATCAATATCCAGCATGACTTTTTCAATTTCAGTCAGGTTCACGATCTGTTTACAAGCGCTACACAGGGTCCTGACCAACCGTTGAGCAAGTACTCCAACCAGCGAAGAGGAAATTAAAAATGGTTGAACGCCCATATCAATAAGACGAGTTGGAGCGGAACTGGCATCGTTTGTATGCAGAGTGGACAACACGAAGTGACCTGTCAGAGATGCGTTGATTGCCATCTCCGCTGTTTCTCTGTCCCTTGTTTCTCCTACCATCACAACATCCGGGTTCTGACGCAGGATTGAGCGCAGGGCCACTGCAAATGATAGATCAATTTTATGATTCACTTGAATCTGGGAAATTCCAGGAATTTCATATTCCACGGGATCTTCAACCGTAATAATCATTTTATCGGGAGAATTAATTCGATCAAGGCAGGCGAAGAGAGTCGTGGTCTTCCCGTGACCGGTTGGTCCTGTGACGTAAAGAACTCCATGCTTCCTGCCCGCAAGTTCAATAAGTTCCTCTAAAACCTTTCCTCTGAAACCCAGGTTCTCAAGCCTTAGGATTGTATTAGTCTTTTCCAGAATACGCATAACAATTCTTTCACCACTTTGAATCGGAATTGTTGAAAGACGAATATCGATATCCTTACCAGCAATTTTAATTTTAATTCTTCCATCTTGTGGGAGACGTTTTTCAGCAATGTCGAGACGGGCCATGACTTTGATTCGAGATGAGACTGCCGCATGTGTTTTCTTGGCCTGACGTAACACTTCTGTCATGACGCCGTTAATGCGAAAGCGATAAACCGTCTCACGATCATATGGCTCAATGTGAATATCCGAGGCACGCTCTTTTACTGCACGGAAAATGACTGAGTTCACAAATCTTATCACTGGAGCTTCGTCGGCGGTTGAGTCAAGAATATCGATCGGACCCTCGAGATCTAAATTTTCCTCGAATTCTTCATCCTCAATAGAGTCAACGATATTCCTGTTGGCCTTTTCGTAAACTCTATTAATCGCGTCCTGAATCTTGATACTTGTCGTGCAGATGATTTTCACATCTTTTTTATAAATCATCGAAAGATCGTTAATAACATTAAAATTAAATGGATTGCTCATCAAAACAGTGACTGAAAAATCGGTCTCAATACACGGCAGGACTTCATGATGTTTAGCATAGTTAATGGACAGATCTTTCACCACACCGGAGTCAATTTCTTCGATTTTTATGTCGGCCTGATAAGGAATTCCAATTTGCAGGCAAACAACTTTAATCAGCTCATGAGAACTGATGAAGTTTCTTTTGAGGAGAATGTCTCCTATGAGTCCGCCTTCGTTTCTTTGCTGATCGAGGGCTTCTTCAAGTTGGACACGAGTCAAAGAAGTATGTTGGATTAGTAATTCACCAATCTTTTGCTTTGTTTTTTCAACATTCTGTAAAACTTCGTTATTATAATCCATTTACTCCACCGATTTACGGATTTCCTGATAGTCAGGGGTTTCCAGGTTTTGCTGGTCTGGAGCATCCGGATCAGGGCCTGCTTCCTCGTTGTTCAGATTTTTATAATGATCAGCATCTGTTAAGTCGTAAAGTGGTTTATTGATTTGCTGATCAAGTTTTGCATTCAGATCCTTGGATACCTGAGCATTAGGATCTATCTGGTCTTCATCGAACATTTTTTTCATACCATCTGTTCTTCTCGTCAGAACACCTTTGGTATTAACCGAGGCTGTCTTTGCATAAGGCGCCAAAATTTTCGGAGTCATAAAGAAAAGAATATTTACTTTCTCAACCTGACGACTTTTGTTTTTGAAAAGCCATCCTAATACAGGTATGTCTCCAAGAAGTGGAATCTTATTATTTGTAACAACCTCTCGGTCCCTAAGAAGTCCTCCCATCGCGATTGTATCTCTGTCTCTTACCATCACTTCAGTTATTGCCGTACGAGTAGTCGTTGGTAGACCGACTCCTGAATTTGGGTCACCCTGACCCGCTTTAAAGTCATCAATTTTCTGATTGATTTTAAGTTTCACAAAACGAGTGACTTTATTTATCTGAGGGGTGATCTTGAGTGAAAGCTTTGCTTCCTGAGGAGTCGAACTAAAGTTTTGAACACCCCCCTGAGCGATTGTAGAATTTCTCACCTGAACAGTGTCACCAACTTCAAAAGTTGCCTCGGTATTATCCAGCGCCAGAATCTGAGGAGTCGCCAGAATATTTGTGCTCGAGTGGGAAGCAACTGCTTGAATCAAAGCGTTTACAGCGTTAACCTTTATCGGACTCCCTGCCTGACCATTAGGACCGGTAGGAGTGATTGTTTTGGAAGGACCGAGCCCGATGCCTCCAATAAATCCCCCGATAGACTGTGGTACTCCCGATGCCAGAAGACCCAAAAGACCGTTGGCCGACGAGGTTTGCGTAGTGAAACCCGCACGCTCAACATTTCCTGCCCCGTAAGCTGCTACGTACTCAACTCCGAACGCTTTATTTCTACTCACGTTTGCTTCTAATATCAAACCCTCAACATAGACCTGATCACGGGGAATATCAAGTCTTGAGATCACGTCTTTTAAAGTCAACCAATCGGTGGGAGACGCCGTGACGACGAGAGCATTATTATTTTTGTCTGAAGTAATTTTGACTTCGGCAGAAAATATCGGGTTTTCTCCACCACCACTGGAAAAAGAGGTGAACCTGGTTGCTCCGCCTTGTGCCCCGGCCGCTCCGCCTTGAGCAGCACCACTAACAATGCTGGAGAGTGTTTTTGAGAGTTCTTCTGAGTCACCATAATTTAAGTAGTAAACGTGAACTCTATTTGAACTTGATGAAACAAGTTTAACATCCAGCTTATAGATGAGGTCTCTAAGTTGCTTTCCACCTTCAGCATTGGCCATCGCAATGATGGAGTTTGTTCTGGGTTCAGCTATGATTCGGGATATAACGGATGTTGATTCTGTTCCGCCCGCTGAACCTGAAAAACGAGGAGTCGCTGTTCCGGCCCTTGCCCCTTGAGCACCGGCGCCTCCCTTAAGAATATTATCCAGCAGTTTGGCAATTTCCTGGGCCGATGAATTTTTTACTTTTACAATCTGGAGGGATTCTTCATGCCCAGGAACATCGAGAAACTTCACCATCTTGGCAAGTCGATTTATGTTAGAGCCTGTATCGGCGATGATAATAGTGTTGGTTTGTTTAATATCAATAATCCGCCCGTACCTGGACATAAAAGGCCGAAAGTTTCTGGCAATCTCTGCAGCTGAAACGGACTTTAGTGATATTACTCTCATGACATAATTTTCTGTGTCAGGTGTGTAATTGCCGGTGTAAATTTTAGTAGGGGTGTAACGTATATCCCTGGCATTGATAACTTTATAAAAAGCACCGGTTTTGATAAGAGAGTATCCGGCCATGTTTAATGCCGCAAGATACGCCTTCCATGCATCACCTACGGTAATGGGAGTAGGTGCGATGATGGAAACCTTTCCTTTTACGTCTTTATCAAGAATAAGATTGATACCAGTAAGCTTTTGCATGTGCTTTGTTATTTCCATGATGTCGGTATCAGGAAAATCAAAACTTTCTACAATTTCCGGACCAAAGGCGGTTTCTGGATTTAAATTGACGTACTTGTTGCTTTTTGTCGGCGCTTTGGTTTCTGGTGAAGGGCGATCACCAAATGTCAACTGGTTTGCTTCATCATCTCCATCAGATTCAAAGGCACTATCATTACCTGTTTCATCGCTCGCCTCAGTCGCCGCTTCTGTATTTTCCGCTGCCTTAAGGGCAGCAGCTGCGTCTTCGGAAGTCATCGAGGCGGCATCTTTTCCCCCTGGCGATTCACTGCCCTTGGCTGGAGGGGTACCAGTTCCAGGATTTGTGTTAAACCTCGTTTGTGAACGGTATTTGTTGAACTGTGCCTTTGCCTCAAAGCTCCCTAGTAGTACTGAGACCAAAAGCAGGGAACTCATCAAAGGCTTTTTCTGACATCTTGTCTTCATTACCATTCGTCCTTATTTTTTTATATTATAATCTAAAACGGAATCTGAACCTTCGCGTTTGACTCCGAGCTGGAGTTTGTCCAGATTCTTAATCCTTGCAAAAAGTCCCATGACTTCATTCATGTCATATATAGACTTTCCATTTATGCTTGTGATGATGTCTTGGTCCTGAAGACCAAGGTAAGGAAATATACCTTGAGGGTCCATTTCGGTAAGTTTAAAGGAAATTGTTCCGTCGGAGTTCTGAATCTTTAATGCTTTTGTTTGAGTTAAAATGGATCCGATATCTTTCATTTTTTCATCGAGGAGAGTTTTTGAAATACTAAATTTATTACCCACGTTTTCGATACCTGTCATTTTCTTTGACGCCTTGTAATCTCGACTTTGACCAGGGGACATAACAGAAATATTAGAAGGCGTTTCTCTGCCTTTGTCTGAAATAATTGATTCACAAATTCCATTGTCGAGATTCTTAACTAATATTTGTAGGCGGGAAATTTTAAAAATCTTGGCAAGATTCGATATCTGATCTCCCTCTCTGACTTCCTGAAGGCGATCAGATCTGACCTGGACTGACGCCAATGATTTTATCGTGTCCTGTAAAACGATAGTGTTGACTAGTTTAATTGGGAGACCGCTTACCTGCTGCGCCTCCTCACACTTCGTGTCCGCCACTTGTTTT
>CAXNNO010000070.1:0-8770 GCA_964203555.1 Bacteriovoracales bacterium | reverse complement strand
TGCTTAATAAGACTCGCAAGAATCTCACAACCAGTACCGAAACTAAAAAAGCTGAAATCAATAAGATTTCAAGAGACATCGGAGAGCTCAAAAAGAGTAAGCAGAACGCAGATCATCTGATGAAGCAGGTTTCTGTTTTAAAAACAGAAATGGAATCTGAGACAGCGGAATTGGATGAAGTTCAAAAAAAACAAAATTTGATTCTTTTAAATATACCTAATCTTCCCGAAGAGTCTGTTCCTGTTGGAAAAGATGAAGAGCATAATGTTCAGGTCAAAGAATGGGGCACTCCAAGAACCTTCACTTTTACTCCGGTTGATCACGCAGACCTTGGAGAAAAATTGGGAATGTTGGATTTTGAATCAGCGGCCAAGATCACCGGTGCGCGATTTGTTGTTTATAGGGCGGGTCTTGCACGTCTCGAGAGAGCATTAATTAATTTCATGCTCGACCATCAGGGCTCGAAGGGATTCACTGAAATGATGACCCCCTTTATTGCTCATGAAAGGTCCCTGATCGGAACCGGAAACCTGCCCAAGTTTGAAGATCAGTTGTTTAAGCTAAATTCTGAGCAGCCCTGGTATCTGATCCCCACCTCCGAAGTGACTCTTACAAATTTGAAACGAGATCAGATTGTTGAAGAAGCTGAAATGCCGTTTTTGTACGCAGCTTATTCCCCATGCTTTCGTTCTGAGGCAGGCTCACATGGTAAGGACGTGAAAGGTCTTATTCGGATGCATCAGTTTAATAAGGTAGAGATGGTTTCCATATGCGCTCCCTCCCAGTCTGAAGAGATTCATCAGAAGATGGTGGCAAGTGCAACTGAAATTTTGGAAAAGCTCAATCTACCCTACCGACAAATAATCCTTTGTACCGGTGATATGGGTTTTGCTTCGCAGAAAACCTACGACCTTGAGGTCTGGGTTCCAAGCCAGAATAAATACCGCGAAATCTCATCCATTTCTAACTGTGGGGATTTTCAGGCCAGAAGGGCCAATATTCGCTTCCGTAACAAGGATGGGAAGGTCGAGTACGCCCATACCCTGAACGGCTCAGGACTCGCCGTGGGCCGCACGGTCGTGGCCATTTTGGAAAACTACCAGCAAGAAGATGGTTCGGTACAGATTCCAGAGGTTCTCATCCCTTATATGGGTGGCATGAAAGAGATTCGTAAATAAGCGATTGTCTTTTTTTCAGACTTTATTTATATTAGATGACTCAAGTGGAGGACTGGCCGAGTGGTTTAAGGCAACAGTTTTGAAAACTGTCGTGGGTTAAAGCCTACCTGGGGTTCGAATCCCTAGTCCTCCGCCACTTTTTTTAGTTAAATTTCTTGTCCTTTGGCCATAGCGGAGACGTGGGTGAGTGGTTTAAACCACACCCTTGCTAAGGGTGCGATCCCGAAAGGGATCCATGAGTTCAAATCTCATCGTCTCCGCCATTTCATTTAATCCGTTTGGACATGGTTTTATAAAGGTTAGTTAGGGGGTTGCGAAAATGTGCGACTTGCCCTATATTTCGAGCCTCATACCTCAGCGCAGCCGTAGCTTAGTTGGATAGAGCACTTGACTACGAATCAAGAGGTCCTACGTTCGAATCGTAGCGGTTGCGCCATTATTTATGCATTTTTGACACTTATGCCAACAAATATTCTTCCGCTCTGTGTCTGTTACCAAGAAACAATTTTTCTTTTACGAAAGTATTTTCAGGTATCAGATAATTTAGGATCATCATACTCTTTGATTAGATCATTTTTTTTGATCTCATGGGCGGATGTGGCACTCTAAGGAGTCAATGCTCCGGATAATAGCTTTGAATAAGCGACGGCATCTCTACTTCACCGGAATGTATTTTTTCGATCTGATCTTTTTGACTTAAGCTAAGATATTTTTGAAGAGGCTGAGAAACAGAGTAAAGTTTAGTCATCGCCTCTCTTATGCATTTATCCCACTGAGGGTGAAAGCGTAGCAGGTCATCAGGGAAAACAGAGTCTCGCTCAGAGTGAGAGTATGCACATTTCATCGGTTCAATAATATTAAGAGTTCCATAGTCATTGGTGATTTCTTCACCCCGGGCAATGTCCCTGATAGCAATTTCAAAATCAAGACCTGTTAGCATTGAATTCGGTTGGAAACTGTGGTTCACGTAACGAGTTAGGTCCCAGCAAAAAAGGTATTGGCCTTTGTTGTCCCGATAAGTGTATCTCATCACATTTTCTAAATTGGGTGGAGTCATCGAAGAAATTTCTTCTTGAGTAAATGTTCGGTCCAGATTGTCCTTAACCCAAATAATGGTTCCCTTGGGAATGTCCTGGGTCGTAAAGATTCCATAACCGATTTCGGCTGATACAAATTTTAGTTCTGTGTCGGGGTGAAGCATGGATTGATTTTAACTCTTCTTCCCAAAAATCAAAAGGAGAGACTGCGTCTTTCGCTCTTATTTATTTAAGGACTTCGGTGGTAGGAGCTTACGTCGGGATCAAGGTTCTTATCAGTATCATTATCGAAAGATTCGAGAAGATGTTGGATCTTCTGACTTATCTCGGCCTTTGTTTCTCCGAAGCGATTTTCCAATAAGTTTGTGATCTCGAAAAGATTGTCTCTGACCATTTCAAGCTCCTCATCCGAGATGTCGCCCCATAAATTGTGCATCCCGTCTTTAATTTCTTTCCATTTCATTTTGTATTGTGAATCAGTCAACATGGCTACCCCCGTCAAAAGAAGGAAGCATTTCTTGTGCCAGTTAAACTGGCATCGGGTTTGCTTTGTAAATCACTCATCTTATGAAGGAGAATTTATGAGTCAAAAAAAACCCACTCACAAAGAAAAAGTATTAAAAGGAATCAGTAAAAAGGTCTCTGGAACTCAAGGTCAGGCGATAGGACTCAGAGAACAATATGATGTGATTCGCGAAGATCTGATCAAACTCAGAGATGATCTTCAAAAAGGAATTACCATGGCCAAGGGTGCAGTGGACAAGAAAAAGCTTATAGGTCAGTTATTGAAATCCCGATGACAAGTGAGACACAAAGACTCAAGTTTCACCGGCAGAGGGGGAACTTTGCCCCCCCGTTTCTCAAATTGCCGAGTCCTAGATTGAACACGGAGGATACGATGCTTAGAGCTGGAATAGTTTTTTTTGTCCTGGGGCTTGTCGCCATTTTACTCGGTGCCAATGGCATCGGAGGATTATCGATGGACATAGGAAGAAGTCTCTTATTTGTCTTCCTCATCCTTGCGGTGATTAGTTTTATTTCAAGCCTCGTGGTGGGTAAAAAAGTTGTTAAATAATCCCAATGGAACTTAGAAAACACTATTGGGTGACAATTCTTGCATTGTTTTTTCTGGGGATCATTCTGGGTCGGCCCGAAGTGATTTTTTATCCAAATAAATCAAAGTGCGAAATTTTATGTGATGAAATAAACAGGGAATACCAGATGAATTTCCCTGAGTAAGATGTCTAAGGATTGATTTATTCTAAAAAACGAACTTTAAGATCATCCAAATTAAGTTCATTCAGAAGGCCTTCAAGTTTTTGGCGTGGATAGGCCCTTGGAAGGTCTTTGAATTCCGCAATAATGAGTTCGTTTTTCATAGAGTGCTCCCACCCTATTAATTCAGTGACTGTCACTTGATACCCATGGGCCTCAAGCTTTAAACATCTTAATACGTTCGTGAGATGGCTTCCAAATTCTCGAGTGTGGATGGGATGGCGATAAATTTCCGTTAAGAGATTTTTTCCCAGATTCTTTCCCTTGGTTTTCCTGAGAATTGACGCCACCTCTGCCTGGCAACAAGGAACGAGTACCACGTACCGTGCAGTCTTTTTTAAGGCAAATGAGATCGCATCATCTGTTGCCGTGTCACAGGCGTGAAGGGCAGTAACAATATCTACTGTATTGGGAATTTGGTTTGAGTGAATAGATTCTTCGACGCTTAAGTTTAAAAACTTCATATTTTGAAACTTGAGTGCCTGAGCTAAGTTTTGTGATTTTGTAACGAGCTCTTGCCTTGTTTCAATACCAAAAACCTCACCAGACTTGGAGTTTTTAAAGAAAAGGTCATAGAGAATGAAGCCAAGGTAAGATTTCCCAGCACCGTGATCGACGAGAGTTAAATGATGAGATTCATCTTTTGAGACTTCCTTTAACAGGGGCTCAATGAATTGGTAGAGATGATAAACTTGCTTTAACTTTCTGCGGGAATCCTGATTGAGCTTCCCGTCACGAGTCAGAATATGGAGTTCTTTTAAAAGTTCAATCGATTGGCCGGGTCGGATTTCTGGAATAGCATTCATAGAAATGAATTATAGCATGAACGCCCAAGGATTCACTCGGGTAAAATGCACTCAATCATTTATGTCTGACTTACCTACTCGGTTAGTTTGTGAAAAAATCTCGCGATCTTGGGTAAAATTCTTATAATTAAACTTCTGAAGGAAGGTTGGTATGGAAGTTCCCAGGGAAATGAAGCTTCGTTATCTTGACCACCGAAAAAATGATCTGGAAAAGAGTGTTATTTACTTGGACCAAAATAACTTTCAAGCACTGGAAAATATCGGGCATCAACTCAAAGGGAATGGTTTGACCTTTGGTCATCCGGAGCTTTCACGAATTGGAAGAGAACTTGAGGAGTCGGCGAAGTTTAAGAATTTATCTGTTGTCCTAGAGGTCCTTGAGAAGTTTTCTCTTTGGGTCTACCAGCATCCTAGTTAAGATTCATTTCCTTCAACTTGCGATAAAGCGTTTTACGATCGATACCCAAATCCTTTGCAGTCTGCTCTTTGGCCCCATCGTTTTTATCGAAGATATGCTGTATATATTTTTTACTCAGTTCTTCCAACGTAATGGGCCCCTCCCCTTGAAAAGTTAATCCCAGTAATTTTTTTGCCTCGTCCGTTTCATTCACAAGATAATTATGTTCAGTTGCGAGATCTTCGGCCTGAATATAATCTGAAGACGTAAGAACCACGGCCCTTTCAATGGCATTCTCAAGTTCTCGGACGTTCCCCTTCCAGCCATGGCCCTCAAGTTTTTGAATGGCTTCCTTCGTAAAACCTTTGACGGGCGAATTATTCATTAAGGCGAATTTTTTTAGAAAATATTCACTTAGAGGAAGAATGTCATCTTTTCTCTCTCTTAGTGGGGGCATATAAATCGGTATGACATTCAGACGAAAAAATAAATCCTCTCTGAATCTTCCCTCGGCCACTTCCTTTCTAAGTTCTTTGTGAGTGGCGCAAATGATTCTGGCGGTAATGTCTCGATATTGGTTTTCACCAATCCGCTTAACTTTTCTTTCCTGAAGAACCCGCAGAAGTTTCGCCTGTAGGGAGAGGCTTAAATCTCCAATTTCATCTAAAAACAAGGTACCTTTATTCGCCTCTTCGAACAGACCAATTTTTTTATCGTGAGCACCCGTGAAGGCACCCTTGGAGTGGCCAAAGAGTTCGGATTCAAGAAGGTTTTCGGGTATTGCTGAACAATTGATCGCCACAAAAGGACCATCTTTTTTATCTCCCAACTCGTGAACCGCGCGGGCAATAACCTCTTTTCCTGAGCCTGATTCACCGGTGATGAGGACGTTTGCCTGGGAACTGGAAACTCGTTTCGCTAACTCTAATGCCTTCTTAAATCCCTGCGACCGACCAATAACTCCCTTAAGCCCAAGAACATCTTCTTGAAAGAGACTCTTTAAATGGTGGTTCTCGGTTTGAACTTCATTTAAAAAAAGTGCGCGCTGAACTGATATGAGAAGTTGTGGAATATGAAGTGGCTTTAATACAAAATCGTAAGCGCCGGCCTCAATGGCCTCCACCGCTATTTCCACACTTCCCTCTGCGGTCATTAAAATAATTGGCAGAGAAGAGTTTGAGCGTCGGATTCTTTTAATGAAATCTAGACCAGACATCGCAGGAAGTTTTAGATCTGAGATGACGACATCCGGGGCCTGTCGCTTGTTTTCGATTTCAATTAACGCTTCTTCGGCATTAGTGAAGGCAAAAACCTTATAACCCCTCTGTTTAAAAAAACTCGCCAGTAAGTCTAAAAGATCCTGATCATCGTCAATCAAAGTAATGGTTGAGCTATTTTTGAGTTTCATTGGGGCTAAAATCCTTTAGCGTGAAATTTTGCCCAATATAGAGGCAAAAATACCCAGTGACAAGGTTAAATGATTCCTCAAGTGCCTGAATTCAGGACCTTAACCAGAGTGGCATTTTATCTGCATCTTTAGAGCTGAGCATAAAAGAAAAGGTTTAATTATGTTAAGAGCAGCAATTATCTTTTTTTGCATGGGAATGGGCATTTTCCTTCTGGGAATAAATGAAGTTCTAGGTGTCTCCTTTTGGGCCGGCCGCTTTGTCCTGATCGTTTTTGTGGCCCTCGCCACAATAAGCCTTATCGCAGCTCTCAGGGTTCAAAAGAGATGAAATGGATGCATGAATTGAATTCCAAAATTAAGGCCCAAAGAATAAAAAAAACAAAAATGATCCCCACGAGGATTAGAAAGGGACTTGTTTATTTTAAAAATGATTTTACCTATCAACTTGAATTGTTCTCAGATCAGCACCAAAGAACTCTATTTGTTTTCAAAGTCATCGGCGCCCTGGCAACTATTTTTCTTACCACAGTTTATAATCTCCAAAGAAGTCAGCGAGGACTTAATTTTAGAAAACTCAGAAGTCCAAACTTTCTGGCAAATCTAGTACTGGCAGAAATTGGTTTTAAATACGCACGAATCCTTGTTTTGCGAATATTGAATGAAGTCGAAATGAAAATGAAGATCGGGGAAGATTTGGCCCATTTGCATTACTTCAAGGGTCTCATCATGAATAACGAAAGGCCAACGCATAAAATGGGCTCAATTCATGAATCACAAAGTGATCCTGCTATTAAAATTGTTGAAAACCTCAAGAAATATATCATGACTGGGAAGCGTGAAATTGAGTAAGATTTCTTATGAATTTAAATGAAACGCTTGAAAATCTTCGAGTCAGCTATCAGGCATCTCGTCTAGATGCGGAAGACTGTCACATTGATCCCGTTATCCAATTTGATCGTTGGCTTGAAGAAGCCATTAGTAGTAAATGTGATGAACCCAACGCATTTGTACTATCGACGGTGAAAAACAATCGTCCCCGCAGTCGAGTCGTTTTGCTAAAAGCTGTTCATGAAAATGATTTTGTTTTTTACACCAACTACAACAGTGCCAAAGGGAGCGAGGTTTCACTAAACGACAAAGTTGCCTTAAATTTTCTCTGGCTTCCTCTCCAAAGGCAAATTCGAATTGAAGGAACTGTAACTAAAGTTACCGATCAGGTTTCTGATGACTATTTTCACAAACGCCCACGGGGCAGCCAAATTGGTGCCATCGCATCTCCGCAGAGTGAAAAAGTCTCAAATCGAGCAAGTCTGGAAAAATATTTTCACGATGCGGAAGTAAAATTTAACGGACAGGAATTGCTACCGAGGCCAGCCCAGTGGGGTGGTTACATGGTTAGTCCTGACTATATCGAATTCTGGCAAGGTCGTGCCAATCGGATGCATGATAGAATTTGCTATGAAAAAAATAATGATCGTTGGGATATTTATCGGCTCGCTCCATAGCCGGATTTGAACAGAACAGAGAAAATGGCACTCCAGAATAAACCGACCAAGGCCCCCCCTAAAATGTCACCGGGATAATGAACACCCAGATAGACCCTGCTTCCACCAACTAGCAGTGGAGCTATCCAAAAGCAATAGACCCATGGTTTTTTAAAATCAAGGGTGCGTATGGAAAAATAAACCAGAGCCACTGAATTTGCAGCATGAGAAGAAACAAAACCGAATTTACCGCCGCATCTTTGGCCGAAGGAATAAATAAACGGAAGAAGATCGGCCTCCCGACAGGGTCTAAGACGATGAACCAGATTCTTAATAATATATGATGAGGTTACGTCTGTGGCCGCCAGTAAAAGCAGAAGAAAAAATACAAAATGAAGGCCCATTTTGATGCTTGTTTTACGAACCGAATGCCAAAAAAAATAGCCAATGAGTGGGAGCCAAATCGCCTGTCCCGAGAAAAGGATCATAATCTCATCCAACCACTGCAGATGAAGAGAATTAAGAAAAAGAAAAAAAGATCGATCAAATGCCGAGAGTGTTTCGATCACTGAAGAGATCCGAGGATTTTTTTCCACCGTAATCTGAATACATTGACCACAGCTTCAAGGACGATTTTTCGGCTCATTTTGGATTTCCCAACAGTTCTTTCCCAGAAAGTGATAGGCACCTCTATGCAAGGGAGATTCTGTGACCAAACTTTGTACTTAAGTTCAATTTGAAAAGCATAACCGATGGAAAAAACTTTATCCAAGTTAAGCGACTCCAGCGCCTTTTTTGAGTAACAATTAAACCCTCCGGTTGAGTCAGAAAACGGAATACCAGTGATCACTTTAGCGTAGATAGAAGCAAAATAGGACAAGAGTAATCTTTGCATTGGCCAGTTCATGATACGGATACCACCAGTGTAACGGGAACCAATGGCAAGATCATAGTTTCCTATCTTCTGGAGGAATTCAGGAATCGCTGCAGGGTCATGAGAAAAGTCACAGTCCATCGTGATGATCGCCTCAAAAGATTTCTCAATCGCCCACCTGAACCCCTTAATATAGGCCGTCCCTAAACCGAGTTTACCGGTCCGCTCGATCAGAAAAAGATTGGTTTTATGTTGTTGGAATTTTTTAATTATCTGGGCCGTGCCATCAGGGGAACCGTCATCAATTATCA